>CACXFF010000283.1 GCA_902766805.1 uncultured Coriobacteriaceae bacterium
CATGACGCGCACCACGCGCGCGCCAGGCAGTGCCGCCTCGAGCGTGGCCAGCGGCACGCCCGCGGCGATGGAGATCACGAGCTTGCCTGCGAGCGCCGGCGCCAGCTCGGCCATGACCGCAGCGATGACCTGAGGCTTGACCGCAAGCAACACCGCGTCCACAGAGGACTGCGCGAGCGAGAGAGCGCTGTCGCAGGCCCGCACGCCCGCTTCCCGCTCGAGCTCGGCCAGCTTGGCCGCGTCTTGGTCCGCAGCGCAGAGCTGGGAGGCGTCAACGGCGCCCGAAGCCACCAAACCGCGCGCGATCGCGCCGCCCATGGCTCCGACGCCCACGATGCCCAGCCGCAACTGGTCAAAAGTCGCCATGGCTATCGCCTCGTCAGGACGCCGTCGGCCACCAGCTTGTCCAGCTCGGCCTCGGACAGGCTCATGTTGGCGGGCAGCACGACAAAGACGCGGTCGCCCAGCTCCTCGACGGTGCCGTCCAGGCCACAGGCCAGGCCAAAGCAGAAGTCCAGAATGCGCCTGGCGATGTCGAACTTGGTGTTCTGGAACGCGAGAACGACCGGCTGACCGGTGCGCACGCGGCGGATGACCGACTGCACGTCCTCGTAGTTGGTGGGCTTGATGACGTAGGGCGGCAGCTGGGCGGTCATCACGCGCGGCTCGGGAGCGTACGAGTCGCCATAGCCGGCCGTCGCGCTGCTGTAGCCCGCCGAAGAGCCGGCGTAGCCCTTGCCGGCCGCCGCGCTGCCGTAGCCGCGGTCATACGGCTCGGCGTCGCGCACGGGTCGCACGGTGCTGGGCTGGGTGCCGCCGTTGCCACCGACGGGACGACCGGTGGAGTGCGAATACACCGAGATAGAGGAAGCTTCGGGACGCGGGGTGTTGCCCAGCAGGCCTGTGCCACGCGGAGCCTCGGGCTCTCCGTCGAACTCGTCGTCGTAGTACTCGTCATCGTCGTAGTAGTCGTCGCCTCCGACGCCCAGACGCTCGCGGATGCTATCGAAGATACCCATGGCTAGCCTTTCCTTTGGGTGCGGGCGCACCCCTTGTCCTCCCCGGGCCTTGCTTCCCGGGGTCCGTCTCTGTCACCCGAGGAGGTACTCGGGAGAAAACACGATCCTACCCAGTCTAACGAGGGTGGAACCCTCCTCGACCGCGATTTCGAAATCGCCACTCATTCCGCAGGACAGCGTGGGCAGGCCGCTGTCAGTGGCCGGCGCCAGCTCGTCACGCAGCTCACGCAGCCCGCAGAAGCTACGACGCGCCGCCGTGGCATCCGCTGCCGGCGCCATGGTCATGAGGCCCTCGACGCGGATCCCGGGGAGCCCGAGCAGCTCATCGAGCGCCTCGCGCATGCCCTGCGGGGTGAAGCCGCTTTTCGTGGCCTCGCCCGACACGTTGACCTCCAGCAGTATGGGCACGCAGAGGCCGCGCGCGTCGGCACGCTTGCTCACCGCCGCGGCCAAGTGCAGCGAGGAGATGGAGTGGATGAGCGCAGGCGCCGCGGCCAGAACCTGGTTGACCTTGTTGGTCTGCAGGTTGCCGATGAGGTCGAAGCGCACGGGCGAGACCTCGGGGTGCGCGGCGAGTCCCGCAAGCTTGCGCGTGAGCTCCTGCGGACGGTTCTCCGCGAAGACGCGGTAGCCCGCGTGCCAAGCCGCGACCACGCCATCCACGTCCACCGTCTTGGACACGGCCGCAAGCGTCACGTCACGCGGGTCACGCGAGGCACGGCGCGCCGCAGACGCGATGCGCTCCACCAGCTCGGCACGGCGCTGGGAGAGAAAAGCTCCGTAGGCCTGCGCCTGTTCCTCGTCCACGCTCCCCTCCCAACCGCATTGTTCCGTCAAACGACCATCAGTTTACCCGATGAAACCCTCAGACAAGCGACACGAGCCGCACTCCTCGGGCAAAGGAGGCTCTCGTGAGCCCCCGAGGTCACTCCCTGTGTGCGGGCAGCCAGGCCAAGGCGGCATGGCGACCGCACTTGCCACCGCTCGCCCGATAGCTGAAGAAGCGCTCGGGGTGCGCCACGGTGGAGATTCTCGGGTCGCAGATCCGCTCCGGCAGGACGCCCACGTCGACCAAGGCCTGCGCGATGCACGGACCCAAGTCCAGGTGGCGGGGCTTGCCCAGCACCTGCGCCGCCGCGCCAAACTCGGCCACCGCGTCGGCCACCATCTGCGGCGCGACCTCGTACTCGTCTCCGAGCACGTGCGGCCCAAGGTAGGCGCTGATGTCGCTGACGGCACAACCCGCCTCGCGTGCAAGCGCCACAGCGGCCTTGGCCGCGATGCGCAGCATGGTGCCAGCCCTCCCCGAGTGCACCACGGCGAAGCCACCGGGCGCGACGAGGACCACGGGCACGCAGTCGGCGAACATGAGGATGACGGGCACGCCCGGCGCGGTGCACACCACGGCGTCGGCACCCCGCTCGCAGGCCTCGCGCGCTTGCGCGAGCTCGGCGTCCGAGGAGCCTCGCACCGTGACGATGGCGTCACCGTGCACCTGCCGGGGATGCACGAGGCTTCCCAGCGCCGACTCGGCGCCGAAGGCCGCGAGCGCACGCCGCAGGTTCTCGGCCACCGCCCGCGCGTCGTCCCCGCAGCGATCGCCCAAATTGAGCGATGCGTAAACGCCCTCGCTCACACCGCCCGTGCGCTCGGTGAAGGCAAAAGAAACCCCGCCCAGCGACTGCTCGTCGCTGAGCAGGGTCACGCCTGCGCTCGTCTTCCTCGTGAGGGAAGGGGTCGCCATCTTAGCGACGCCCGTTCCTCAGGAACTCGGGGATCTCGAAGGCAGAGGAGTCGAAGTCGCCCATCGAGCTCTGCTGGGAGCGGGCGCTCTGCGTGGAGCGGGAGCTCTGCTGGGGACGGTTGCTGCTGCGGGTCGTGGGACGGCCGGAGCCGGACGGACGCATGTTGAGCTCGGGGATGGAGGACTGCTGGGAGCTGCTGTTCTCGTCGAAGCCGGTGGCGATGACGGTGACGCGCACCTGGTCGCCCAGGGACTCGTCCACGGAGGTGCCGAAGATGATGTTGGCCTCGGGATCGACGTTCTCGCGCACGATGTCGGCGGCATCGTTGATCTCCTGGATGCCCAGGTCCTTGTTGCCGGCGATGGAGAGCAGGACGCGCGTCGCACCGTCGATGGAGCTCTCGAGCATGCGGCTGGCGATGGCCTCGGCGGCGGCGTCGGCAGCGCGGTTCTCGCCGCCGGCCTGGCCAATGCCCATCATGGCGGAGCCAGAGCCACGCATGATCGTGCAGACGTCTGCGAAGTCGAGGTTGATCAGGCCCGGCTCGGTGATGAGGTCGGTGATGCCCTGGGTGCCCTGGCGCAGGACGTCGTCTGCCATGCTGAAGGCCTCGAGCATGGTGGTCTTGCGCTCGGCGAGCTCGAGCAGGCGGTCGTTCGGGATGATGATGAGGGCATCGACGGTGTCGTGGAGGTTCTTGATGCCGAGGTCGGCGTTCTGCTGGCGCCTGCGACCCTCAAAGGAGAACGGCCTGGTGACAACGGCGACGGTGAGGGCGCCGATGTCGTTCTTGGCGATGTCGGCCACGACAGGAGCGGCGCCGGTACCGGTGCCGCCACCCTCGCCCACCGTGATGAAGACCATGTCGGCGTCCTTGAGCGCGGCCTTGATCTCCTCGCGGGAGTCCTCAGCGGCCTGCTGGCCCATCTCGGGGTTGGCACCCGCGCCCAGGCCCTTGGTAATGTCGGCGCCGATGTGCACCGGGATGTCGGCATCGGAGAGCGCAAGCTGCTGGGCGTCCGTGTTGATGGCGACGAACTCGACGCCGCGGATGCCCTCCTCAATCATGCGGTTGACGGCATTGGTGCCGCCGCCGCCCACGCCGATAACCTTGATGACGGCGAGATAGTTGGACAGAGTGTCGACGTCCTTGAGTGCCATGGTATGTTTCCTTTCTGCGTGTCCGGCCATGCTCTTGCGTGTACGTACCCCTCGTAAGTCCATTGCCGAAGCCCCGCGTCTGGGACGTCCAGGTGCAAAAACCCTCAACCTCAACCTGAACTATAAGGGAGTGCGAAATCGACGCATGATGCCATAAAGCTTTATGCTGCGTCAAGTCGTGTGTAGACTTTGTGGAAACACGAGGTAGAAGGCTCGTGTAGCATGGTTTAAAACCCTCAAGCTACAGTTGAGAGTTGAAGGGAACTCCCCAACCCTCAAGAACCCTCAAGTAGGCTCAGGGGGCGTCTGGTAGCGTCCGAGCCCCGTCCGCAAGCGGGCCGCAGCCCCTGGGCGAAGCATCATGCGCAGCCGGTCCCGCCGACCCTGACGCAGCGCTCTAGAGCGACGCGATGTAGGACTCGTAGTCGTAGAAGAGCTCACCCGTCTCGTCGTTCACGAACATCGGCTCGCGCTCCTGCGAAGCCGTGCCCGAGCCAGCGTTGGCACCCGAGTCCGCGCTCGAGCCAGCACCCGAGCCGTCGCTGCCATACGACGCGTCGCTGCCCTGCTGTCCGGTGCCTGTGCCCGACCCGTTCGCGCCCGATCCGTTCGCGCCCTCCTGTTGGCTGTGGACGGCCCCTTCCTGCTGTGCGGGTGCCGTGGGATCCTCGCTGTAGCTGATGGGCGTCCCCTCGTGCCCCGAAGGCAAGCCGACCTTGCGGTAGGTAGGCTTGGACGGGAGCCGCACGTTCACGTAGGTCACGTCGTTGGGGTGCTCGTCGAGGATCGCGCGGGCGACCGCCTCCTTCTCGGAGATGTCCACGGGCGAGCCCAAAGAGACCTCCACGCCGCTGTTCAGCGTGCAGGAAATCGCGTTCTCGCTGGGAGCGGAGAAGGAGATGATCTGCTTGCGGAAGTCTTCGGAGAGCTCTTGATAGTAGAGCCACACGGCATCCAACACGCCGTCGGTGGCCTCGGTCCCCGACGTGGGCACCATGGAAACGGGCACGTTCTCGATGAACAGGCAGCCCATCTCCTGGGCTTTCTGATAAGCCACGTCGCGTCCCGAAACGGCTCCGTTGCTCCCGTCGATCACCAGCGGCTCGATCCAATGGTTGTCGTCGGCAAGCAGCCAGGCACGGTCGCCCGAGCTCATGAGCACCACGGCCCGCGGGACGCGTTCGGTGACCTCGATACGCAGGGTGGAGGGGAACTCGCGCACGATCCGCACCGAGCTCACCCATGGGTTGCGCATGAGGTTCTCCGAGATGGAGGCCTCGTCCACCGTGAACAACGACGTGTCGCTGCTCACTGACGCGAGACGTGCGATGTCGTCCCCCGCGAGATGCTCGGTGTCGGCAGCATGTATGGCAGAGACCGCGAAGACGCCCTGCTGTATGAGCACTGCCAAGAGCAGCACGACGATCACGCCGAGCAACACGAGCGCGATGAGGGCGGTGACGAGGTGGGAGACGAACTTGCCGCGCTTGGGGGCGTTCTCACGCTCCGCAGCGCGCTCCACCGCGCGTTCGTCCGCGCGCTCCGCCTCGCGCGCCGCGGCAGCTTCCTCGGCAGCGTCGCCAGACGCTGGCCCCGGATCTATCTCCGGCAGCACGATCCTACGTGTGGAACCGGTGGCCGACACGTCCCTGAGGTTGGTCCTGTCCGCACGCGCGTGCGGGCCCGCCCCACCCTCGCCCGGCACGACACGTCCGTGAGGCAGGCGCTCAGAAGCCAAGGAACTTCACCTCGGGCTTCAGCTGGATGCCGTAGAGCTCCTTCACCTTGCGTTGCATCTCGCGCATGATGACGCACACGTCCTCGGCGCTGGCGCCTCCCGTGTTGACGATGAAGTTGGCGTGGACCGGCGAGACCTTGGCGCCGCCGACCGTGTAGCCCTTCATGCCGGCGTCCTCCAGCAGCTTGCCCACCGACAGGTCGGGCGGGTTGGAGAAGACCGAACCGCAGGACGGCTGGCCTATCGGCTGTGACGCACGGCGCTTGGACAGGCGCTCGTTCATGTCGCGGCTCACGGTCTCTTTGGTCGAAGGCTTGAGGCGCAGCTTGGCCTCCAGGATGATTTCCGACCAAGGGATGGACGTGGCGCGGTAGCCCCACTCGATGTCGCTGCCCGCATAGCGGTGCATGCCCTCTCCCGGACGGTAGGTGACGACCGACTCAACCGTCTTGCCAATCCACTCGCGGCGGCTGCCCGCGTTCATCGCGATCGCGCCACCGACCGTGCCGGGCACGCCCACGCAGTACTCGATGCCCGACAGGCCGTGGCCCAAGGCGTCGGTCACGAGCTTGGTGAGCGGCGCGGCCGCGCCGACGGTCACCGCGCCGTTCTCGCCCAGGATGACCCGCGAGAACTCGCGACCGAGCGTGAGGACGCAGCCGATGTAGCCCTTGTCCGACACGAGGATGTTGGAACCCTTGCCCAGCACGACCCAAGGAACGCCTTGCTGGTCGAGCACCTCGATGACGCGCGTGAGCGCTGGGTAGGTGTTGGCACGCACGAACAGGGCGGTAGGGCCGCCGATGCGATACGTGGTGCGGCGAGCCATGCGCTCGTCCCGCACGATCTCGGCGTCCACGCTGCCTACCAGGGCAGCATAGGCGTTGGCGACAGAGCTGGGTTCCATGCGCGCCTACGCCTCCTCGGCCTCGAGCTGCTTGATGAAGGCGGGGCCGATGGCCGTGATGTCGCCGGCTCCCTGCGTGATGAGCAGGTCTCCCTCGCGGCACTCCGCACAGAGGTAGTCCAGGAGCTGATGGCGATCGGGCACGTAGCTGACGTCGAGCGGCGCCCCGTGCTCACGCACGGCATTCACCACCGTCTTGCCCGACACGCCCGGGATGGGCTCGTCTCCCGCAGAGAACACGTCCATGACCACGAGCTTGTCCGCCCGCTCGAAGCAGCGGCCGAACTCCTGCGCCAGGTCGCGCGTGCGGGTGTAGCGGTGCGGCTGGAATACCTCGACCACGCGCTTGAAGCCGAGCGAGCTCGCCGCCTCGAGCGTGGCGGCAATCTCGGTGGGGTGGTGGCCATAGTCGTCCACCACGGTGATGCCGTTGACCGTGCCCACCTGCGTGAAACGACGACGCGCGCCCTTGAAGCGCGACAGCGCATCGGCCGCAGCCACGATGTCGCCGCCCAGGACGTCGGCCACGGCGAGCGCCGCGGTGGCGTTGAGCATGTTGTGACGGCCGGGATTGGCGTGGATGGTGACGGGCACCTCGACGCCAGAGGGCGTGGAGACAGCCAGGTGGCTCTCGATGGAGCCCGGCGTGCTCGGCAGCGCGCGGCAGACGTAGTCGCACGACGCGTCGAAGCCATAGGTGAACATACGCGCGCCGCTCTCACGGGCGAGCTCCACCAAGCGCGGCGCCTCGCCGCAGACGATGACCGCTCCCTGCTCGGGGACCAGGCCCATGAACTCCACGAAGGCGCGCTCGATGTTCTCCAACGAGCCGTAGTGATCCAGGTGATCCGCCTCGACATTGGTCACGACGGCCACGTACGGGTCGAGGACGAGGAAGGAGCCGTCGGACTCGTCCGCCTCGCACACGAAATACCCGCCCTCGCCGTTGCGGCCGTTGGTGTTGTAGCCCTCCACCACGCCGCCGATGAGGAAGGAGGGGTCCCAGCCCATCTTGTCGAGCATGCTGGCCACCATGGAAGACGTGGTGGTCTTGCCGTGCGTGCCCGCCACGGCCACGGTGCGGGCGCCGTCGCCCAGGGCGGCGAGCATGCGCGCGCGGTGCCAGACCTCGATGCCCAGCTCGCGGGCGCGGGCGAGCTCGGGGTTGGACTCGGGAATGGCCGTGGAGACCACCACGACCTGGGGCTTGACCTCGTCCACCGTGGCGGCCGCATGGCCCACGCGGACGTCGATGCCGCGGTCGCGCAGCTCGCGCACGTAACGAGACTCCTTGAGGTCCGAGCCGGTGACGCGCACGCCACGCTGGTGCAGCACCAAGGCGATGCCGCTCATCCCGGCGCCACCGATGCCGATGAAGTGAACGCGCTCAAACGCGGGAACTCCCATGATGCGACCTTTCTTCCGAAGGACGGTCCAATCCATATTCGCCAAAAAAGTCTAGCGCATGCGTCGGACAGAAATACGCTTCCCACGCCGAATGCGCGACATGCGCACGACCGACGCGCTTCCCCGCGGCCTGCTCGGACATCAGGGGCCACCCCGCACGGGATGGCCCCTGACACCAGCAGCTTGTGGACGTGCGGGGCCCTCGTCGCGAGCCGTCAGCCGCGGGCGACCTGCTCCAGCTCGTCTGCGAGGCGCTGGCTCGCCTGGGCGCTGCCCAAGCCCTGCGCCGCCGCACGCATCTGTGCCCGACGCTGCGGGCTGTCGACGAGCGGCAGCAGCGCCTCTTCCAGCGCGCCCTCGTCCAGGGAGGCGTCGGTCACGAGCAGGGCCGCGCCCGGCTCCACCAGGCTGTTGGCGTTGGCGGTCTGGTGGTCGCCGCGGGCGTGCGGGTACGGGACGAGCACGCTCGGCACGGCCAGGGCAGAAATCTCGGCGATGGAGCTCGCGCCGGCGCGCGACAGCACCAGGTCGGCGGCGGCCAGGACGTCGCCCATGGCATCGATGTAGGGCCGCAGCTGCCAACGCTGCTTCTCGGCATCGCTGAGCTTGAGCAGCTCGAGCGTCTCGTCATAGAGGTCGGCGCCGGTGGAGTGCACCACGTAGAGGTTCTCGCGGCGCAGCAGGGCGTCCTTGAGCGCAGCCACGGCCTCGTTCACATGACGGGCGCCCAACGAGCCGCCAAAGACCACGAGCAGCTCGGCATCGGCAGGCACGCCCAGCAGCGCCCGACCGCGCTCGCGCGAGCCCGCCAGCACCGCCGTACGCACGGGATTGCCCGTGACCGTCACGGCCACGCCAGGGCGCACGAGCCCCTCGAACACCGGCACGGCGGCCGGCAGGGCCACGCAGGCGCGCGCGACGCGCTTGGCAGCCATCTTGTTGGCCAGGCCGGGGACGGAGTTCTGCTCGTGGATCATCGTGGGCACGCCCGCACTCACGCAGGCCCCCAGCAGGGGCGTCTCCACGTAGGCGCCAAAACCGATCGCCACATCGGGAGCACCCTGGGCTTTGAAGCGCGCGGAGATGGCGCGCTTGGCGGCGGCCTCCTTCACCAGCGCCGTGACGCCCGTCCAGGGGCGGTCGCGATCGAAGCCCGACACCTGCATCGGCACGAGCTCGAAGCCCGCCTCGGGCACCAGGCGTCCCTCGAGCTTGGCCTCCTGCCCATAGAAGCTCACCTGGTGGCCGCGCTCGCGCAGCTCCTCGGCCAGGGCGAGGGCGGGATTAATGTGCCCGGCGGTACCTCCCGCCGCGATCGCCACGTTCAAGTGTTGTCCCATGCTTCCTCCTCGTGAGGTCCTGCCTGTTCCTGTTACGCCCGCGCGCGGCGCGCCAAAGCCCCCAAAGGGAGGGCGGCCTGGGCGCCACGGCCCGCGCGCTCCTAGCGGTACGTCCTTCCCCGGCCGTCCGGACGCGAGCCCGACCCCCTGTCGCGCTCGTCGCGGCCGCCCCTCAGGCGGTCGTACGAGGTGCGGCCCAGCTCGATGCGGTCGCGCCCGTCACGGCGCGTAAGCCGCGCGCCCTTCACGCCGCCTTCGAGCGGCACGCCGTCGGGACCCGCGCTGCGCGCCATGGTGCGCGCGCTGTCCACCAGACGGAACTGCGGGTCACGGGTGCCGCGCCGGGCGCGCACGTCGGACTGCAGGCGGCTGGGCGCGCCGTACGCCAAGAAGCCGTCGCGCGAAAAAGGCTCGTCAAACGCATCCTCTTCTCCCTCACCGGCCACGCGCAGGCTGGAACGCTGGCGCTCGTGTTCGGTCGTGGGCAGGCCAGAGGACCGGCTCACCGAATACACGAGCGCGGCGTCTATGAGGAAGGCGATGGCCGCCGTGCCGCCGTAGGACAGCAGCGGTACCGGCTTGCCGGAGAGCGGGAAGATGCCCAGCACGCCTGCCACATTGAGCAAGAACTGCAGCACGAGCAGCAGCGTGCAGCCGTCGGCGATGAGCCTGCCGCGCGCATCGGGGGCGTGGCGCCCGATCTGAAAGCCCGCCCACAGCAGCCCGACGAACACCGCGACCACGGCCAGCGTGCCCACCAGTCCCAGCTCCTCGCCCACGATGGCAAAGATGAAGTCGTTGTGGGCCTCGGGCAGATAGGAGTACTTCTGCATGGACATGCCCACGCCCGTGCCGCCCAGTCCGCCCAGGCCAAAGGCGATGAAGCCCTGCGTGAGCTGGTAGCCGTCTCCGTACGGGTCAAGCCAGGGATTCCACATCGTAACGATGCGCGCCCGCGAGTAGTCGTCATGCATGGAGAGGTACACGCCTCCTGCCAGCACGATGAACAGCATAAACACGATGTAGCGGGTCTTGAAGACCCCCGACAGGTACAGCATCGCAAGCAGGCTCAGCCCCAGCACGAGCGTGGAGCCCTTGTCCGGCTGCATCGCGATGAGCACGATGGGAAGCAACACGCCAAGGGACGCCTTGACCCAGGTGACCAAGCCACGTCTCGTGAAGGGGTTCAGGCTGCTGTCCGGGTCGTTCGCGAATTCCTCGAGCAACACGGCCGCCATGAGTATGACGACCGGCTTGGCGATCTCCGACGGCTGGAAGCGTATGCCGAGCGGCAGCGCTATCCAGCGCGTGGCACCGTTGGTGGTGCTGCCCAAGTAGCGCGTGGCCAACAGCAGCAGCGTGCAGCCGAAGTCCGTGAACCACAGGAACTTCACGTTGTTCAGCCATCGGTAGCCAAACATCACGATGATGCCCCCCACGATCAGCCCCACGATCTCCAGCAGCAACTGGCGCGTGACGTAGTAGGTGGGGTCCCCCGTCTCGTTGAGCGCCTTGATGGATGAGGCAGAGTAGATCATCAGCAGGCCAAAGAGCATGAGGCCCACGATGAGCGAGACGAATACGAGGCGTGGCAGCTCGATGCGAGCGGGCACGCCAAGGATCTTTTGCTCAAGCCCGTCAAAGAAGCCGACGACCGTTCTCCTGCCAGCGCCGCTGTCTTCCCTGCCCACAGCCCTCGCGCCGCGTACGGCGCCGCCGACGCTCATCATGAGCGCTCCTGAAGCTCAGGCTGAGCCTGAGTCGCGTACGCAGTCTGAACCTCGGCCTGAGCCTCAGGCTGCTCACAAGCCTCAACCTGAGCTTGAGGTTGAGGCTCGGCCACGCCTTCGACGTCGTCTTCGGCAGGCAGCTGCGCCGCCAACTGCTCCACGAGCGCCTTGAAGACGCGCCCGCGCTCTTCGAAGCCTGAAAACTCGTCGAAGCTCGAGCAGGCTGGCGACAGCAGGACCACGTCTCCCCTCTCGGCGAGCTGCGCGCCTGTGGCCAACGCGTCGGCCAAGTGCGCGACGCGCAGGACCTTAGTGCCACTGCCGGCGTCGGCCGCAGCCACGGCAAAGGCGGCAGAGAAGCGGTCCCCAGCGTCGCCGAAGCACACGACCGCCTTGCACGCAGGCACGACGCGCGCGGTGAACTCCTCGAGTTCGGTGCCCTTGTCGTGGCCGCCTGCCAGGAGGATCACCTTGCCCGGCTCGAAGGCGGCAACCGCCTTCTCCACGGCATCGGTGTCGGTAGCCTTGGAGTCGTTCACGTAGCGCACCCCAGCGATGACCCCGCAGGGCTCAATGCGATGCTCGAGCGGCTCGAAGGTGGTGAGCGCCTGGGCCACCACCACGGGGTCGGCGCCAGCCGCCAAGGCCAACGCGCTCGCTGCCAGGGCGTTCTGCAGGTTGTGCGCTCCCTCGATGAGCAACTCGTCCTCGCGGGCGAGTTCGTGCTCTTCGCCATCCAAGCGCACCACGAGCACGCCGTCACGCCGGAAGGCGGCGCAGGGAGCGGTGGGTATGCGCTCGCAGGACAGCTCGCAGACGCGCACGTCCCGGCATTCGAGGCGCACGGCCATCTTGAGGCAGGTCTCGTCGTCCATGTTGACGACCGCCAGGTCGTGAGCCGTCAGGTTGTCGAAGATGCGCTCCTTGGCCGCGGCGTACTCGGCGAGCGAGCCGTGCCAGGAGAGGTGGTCGGGCGTGACGTTGAGGATCGCGGCGGCCACGGGGTGCAGCATGCGCGTGCCCGCGAGCTGGAAGCTCGAGAGCTCAGCCACGTACCACTCGTTCACGCCGCGCTCGTCGAGCGCCGAGGTGACGACCGTGCCGATGTTGCCCACGGCGCGCGCGGGGATGTTCGCGCTGTTCAGCAGGTGGGTGGTGAGCGAGGTGGTCGTGGTCTTGCCGTTGGTGCCCGTGATGGCCAGCCAGCGCGCGGGGCTCTCGCGCCACGCGAACTCGGGCTCGCCTATCACCTCGCTCGCGCAGGCGCACGCCGACTCGTACAGCGGCGTGTGATGCGGGATGCCCGGCGAGACCACGGCCAGGTCGAAGGTCTCGGCGACGCCGCGGACACCCGTGAGCACGCGCGCGCCGGCAGCCTCCAGACGTGCGACGACCCCGGGATTGCCCTCGCGGCCGTCGACCACGGTCACCGAGCTCACGCGGGTGTGGAGGCGCTCCAGGCAGTAGCGGGCCACGGCCTCGCCGCTGCCTCCCAAGCCCAGCACCAACACGTTGCCGAGCTGGTCGGGAGATGCGGTCGCCACGCCCAGCGTCGCGGGCGTGTTGACGGTGGCCTGAAAGGATGATGCAGTGGTCTGCGCCGAGTCCTGCGGCGCAGCGGAATCAAGTGAAGTCATGAACGGTCTCCATCGTTCGATTAGGGCGTGTCTGAGAAACCGTTTCCATGGTACCTCACCGCCTGCCGCCCAACGCAGCGCGCAGAGAATCGTTACAAGTGATTCGGCAAAGGAAGGCAGCAGGAGATTCGGCAGAGGCGGGCAGCAGGAGGCGGCAGCTCGGCGTGCCGCGTCCACGTGGTACCAAAAAGACCACGTCTCTTTGGTACCACGCGGCGGCGGAGGACCAACCGAGCAACAGGGATCAGTCGGCCAGAGAGTTCGTGGCACGGCCGATACCACTGCCCTGCATCCCTAGTCGATGTCGAGCTCCGCCAACATCTGCTCGGCGTTCTCGGCGGGCTTCACCCGACCATGCGCCCTGAGGATCGTGCC
>CACXFF010000284.1 GCA_902766805.1 uncultured Coriobacteriaceae bacterium
CGGGAACACGAGGGCGGGGTGGTCGCCGTTCCAGCCGTTGTACTTCTTGTAGCGCAGGTTGTTCACGGTGCACAGCACGGTGCCGTCGCTGCGGTCGCGCGTCTGGGGCATGAGCGAGCCGTCCTCGCCGATGAGCTTGTTCACCGCGTCGGCCTTGTCCATGAGGGAAGAGAGGTTCTGCTGGAGCACGGCCTTGGTCGTCTCGTCTGACGTGGCGGCAATCTGCTGGTTTAGCTCGTTGGAAGCGGCCAGGTAGGCGTAGGTGAAGGCCCCACCCACATAGGAGAGGAACACACCGCGCGCGTAGAAGGTCTCGGGCTCCCAGTTCACGTTGGACGCCGTGTAGTCAAAGAAGCTGCGTGCGCCGCCCGAGAGCTGCGTGGCACCGTTGCCCGTGATGGCGTCGGCCAGCTCGGATGCCACCTGGCAGGCCGACTTGCCGCCCGCCGTGAGGCGCGACTGCTGCTGCGTCTGGTTGTACAGCTTTTTGAGCGCCTTGCCCGAAGGAGTGCTGTCGCCGTCGGCAATCTTGTAGCTGTCGCGGTCGGTCGCGTCTTTGAGGGCGCCCATGGCGCTGGTAACCCAGGGGCGGTAGGCCAGGCCCTGCTGCGCGAGCTGCGTGAGGGCGCCCACCTGGGTCTTGTAGTCCACGCTCTTCTCCAGCTTGTCGAGCTGGTAGGTGATGTTGCCGAGCTGGGAGGTGATGGTGTCGAGGCGGCCGTCTATGGCAAGGACCTGCTTCATCACGTCGGCAATGCTCCAGGTGGTGGGGGTCATGGTGTCCACGATGGTGGAGATGATGCCCACGATGGAACCCGCGCCGGTGATGAAGCCGCCCACACCGGTCTTCTCAAAGGTCTTGAAGGCGGTAGCGAAGGTGCCGATGACCTTGAGCACCTCCGACGAGTACTTGAGGGCCTCGCTGGCCTTCTTGGCGTCGTCCTTGGAGGCCTGGGTTTCCAGCATTTGCTCGTTCTCGACAGTCACCTCGTCGGACCAGAGCGGCACGTCGGTCTCCCACGACTCTCCCAGGCCCACCAGGTTGTACACCGTGGTGTCCAGCTCCACGTCGTCGGGCAGCTCGATGCCCCAGATGTTGGTGATGCCGCCGGCTACCGACACGCCCTGCGCCATGCGGGCGGCCAGCTGGTAGGCGTACAGGTCGAGGAAGGAGGCGGTGTCCTCGACGCCGTAGGCGCTCTGCAGCTCGGCAAGCTCGTCGGCCGAAAGGCTGACGACAAACTCCTTCTGGTACGCGGAGCTGGGCAGCGTGAAGCTGCCGCCGATGAGCTCGACCAGGCCCTCGTCGGCAAAGGTCACGTGCGACTCGGTGAGGTCGGGGTCGCCTCCCGTGGACACCACGCGCACCACCAGATGCAAGCTTGCGTTGCCCTGGCTGTCCATCTCCCAGCCCTTGCCGTCCGTGCCGCGCTCTATGTAAGCCGTGAGCTGGGGCTTCGTGTATGACAGCTCGCTCTCACGATTGATCTTCGCACCGTAGGCGACCTGCGTGCCGGCGGTGGTTCCCGTGATCTGCAGGCCGCCCTGAGTAAGGGCATTGTCAAGCGCGCTGAACTGCACATACGGCGTGTTGCCCGGCACCTTCAAGGTGATGGACGCAGAGTTGCCGTAGTCCACGTTGGTGGCGCCTGTTACCTGGATTTCGGGGTTGGCAGGCAAGCTGAACGCCGATGCGTTGTCGGCGCCGGGCAGCTGGGCCGAGCCGAGGCTCACCGTGAGGACGAACGATTCATTGACGTATGCGCTCTCGGCATCCGGGACGCTCGCGGCTTGGTGGATGACGTTGACGCCCACCACACCCTCTGCCTTTTCGTCGGCAAACGAGCCGGGATTGAACTTGATGGAGCCCACATGCTCATAGTCCTTCATGCCGTCGTCCGCGTCGTAGGCTATGCCCGTGACGGTAACGTAGGCGGTGTTGGCACCGTCGCGCCTCACGTTTGCCACGCTGGCGCCCTCCCAGTCGGCGTGCAGCGCGATGGTGCTCGCACTCAGGTTTTGGGCGAACGGCAGGTCGGACTCCACGCGTACTACGGCCTCGGTGGCAAGCGGGTCTACGTCTTGCGCTACCGTGAGCTGCGCAATCACGGTGCTGACACCAGGGATGCGATCGCTGTCGTCCCACACGCCGTCGGATCGCAGCCAGTAGCCGTCCACCTCGGTGCTCTGGGCCATGGCGCCAGAAGCCGGATAGAAGTAATACCACGCACCGTTGATGAAGGCCCAGCCCGTGGCCATAGCGCCCGAAGGCAGCAGATAGTACCAAGTGTTGCCCTCAAGCAGCCAGCGCGCTGAGTACATGCCGCCCGAAGAGCCGAGGTAGTAGTAGGTTGCCCCGTCCTTCTGCCAGCCCG
>CACXFF010000285.1 GCA_902766805.1 uncultured Coriobacteriaceae bacterium
CGTGAGGCCCGCCCTCACCTGCAGGCGCAGGCGGAAGTCCGGCAGGTCCTCGTAGTACCTCTCGGCGATCTCGGGGCGCTCGGGCCTGGGGCCTACCAGGCTCATGTCGCCCTTCAGGATGTTGAAGAGCTGGGGCAGCTCGTCCAGCCGGCACTTGCGCACGACCCTGCCCACGGGCGTGATGCGGTCGTCGCGGTCGCCTGTCGAGAGCCTCGCCACGCCGTCGCGCTCGGCGTCCACGCGCATGGAGCGGAACTTGTAGATCTCGAACTCGCGTCCGTCCTTGGTGAGGCGCACCTGCCTGTAGATGGCGGGCCCGCCGTCGTAGAGGCGGATGGCCAGGGCGGTGACGGCCATCAACGGGCTCAGGACGACGATGCCGGCCAGCGAGGAGACCACGTCGAAGGCGCGCTTGGCGAGCGCGTACTCTGGCCTGAGGTGCTTGCGGGTGAGGCCGAGGACCGGCGACGAGAAGGTCTGGATGTGCACCGCGCCGCGCATGACCACGTCGCCTACGTGGGGCAGGAAGAAGCCGGGCACCCCCCGCTCCTCGCACCACTTGGCGATTCCGTTGCGACAGCGAGAGTCCACCCCCGCCACGAACACCGCCTCGTACCCCTCGAGGCGCGGCCGTATGTCGCGGAAGCGGAGCCCCTCGCACCTCAGCTCCTCCTCCACGCGGTAGATCCTGCCCGCGGGCTTGCCCACGACGGACCCGAAGCGGCGCTTGTCCGCATCGTCGCGGTAGACCAGGATCGTCCTCCTCGTCGGGTTGCCGCGGAAGTAGACGCCAGTGGCGAGGTAGGACCAGCCGCAATCGAAGGCGGCCTGGAAGGCGAGCAGGACGAGGAAGGGCAGCGGGCTCTCGAGCTTGAACCAGGCAAAGGAAACCATCGCGTAGACGGCGAGCGCGGAGAAGGCCTGTGCGAGCAGCTGGGAGGCCGCCAGCGCGCGAATCCTCGAGTAGCCGAGCAGGAAGGCGTTGTAGGTCCTGTAGAACAGGATCAGAAGCGTCGCGTAGCCTACCGCGACAAGCAGGTCGTAACGCAGCCCGGGGCCGACGACGGCAGGCGGGAACCCGTAGCGGAACACCAGCCAGGCGACCAGGAACATCGCCACGGAGGCAAGGAGGTGCCCGACCTTCAGCAGGAAGAGCGCCCCCTCGTTGTCAGCGCGGCTTTGGCACGCGTCCTCGCTCAAGACGGACTCGCCCTCCTGTTCGAATGTGTTGGTTCCTGCCCATCCCCCGACGGCGGCGCCAGGCGGCCGCCGTGCCAGGCAGCCGATTGTCTGTACGCGCCCGCCTGGCGTCGCCGTCGGGGGATGTCGGTTCGCTATTGCTGCTCGTTGGCCGCTTGCTCGCCGTCCTCGGCGTCCCGCGCGACCTCGCGCTTGCCGTCCGCCCAGGCCGGCACGTCGCCCGCGCCGCCAGCGTCGGCGGCTTGGCCGCTCGCGCCCAGCTTCGCCACAACCTCCAGCCCCACGGTCGCGAGCTTCTCGCGGCCGGGGATGCCGAAGTTGATGTAGGCGACGCGCTTGTGGCGGTCGACCTTGACGATCTCGGACTCGAAGCCGGCCAGCGGCCCCTCGGTGACCACGATGCGGTCGCCCACTTGGTAGGCCACGGACAGCTTGACGGTGCGCTCCTTGGGCTTCGTGAGCCTGCCCAGCCACTCGACCTCGCGCTCGCCCAGGGGCACCAGCTCGGCGCCCATGGCGAGCACGCGGGTGATGCCGGGCACGGCTCCCAGCGCGCGCCGCAGCTCGTAGGCGTCGGGCGTCTCCACGAACAGGTACCCGGGCACCCAAGCCGCCAGCTCGGTACGCCAAGTGCCCGCGCGCCTCACCTTCTTCTCGTAGCGCGGCACGAAGGCCTCCACCACGAGCGCCGGATCCACGAGCCTCACGACCAAGTCACGGACGGCCTGCTCGCGGCCCACCCCCGTGTAGATCACATACGTCCTCGGCTTGCCCATCTGGGCCTCCTTCGGCGCAGAGCTCCGCCCGACGCGGCATGTCGCCCGCGCCAAAGCTCCTTGGTCTGGCAGCCCTCGGCTTGGTGGAAGCGCGCCGCAGCGACGACTTCCGGCCTAGGGCCTATGGCTCGCGGTTCGGCTCGTGGCCAAGCGGGCCCGCGCTGCCCGCGCCGCCGTCGCCCGGAGGCTTCGGCGGGAAGATCGGCTCCTGGCCGTGATGGCCAGCGGCTCGCAGAGCGCGGCCATGCCGCGCTCCGGCTCACCCATCCTCGCGTCCCTGCATAGGTAAAAGCCTCAAGAAGTGAGGGAGGTGCGCCCTTTAAGTATGCCACGCTCCCTGAAAAATGCAATCAAAATCTTCACTTATCTGGAAAATCGCCTGTCTAGCTGCGCCTTAACGCTTCTCCCGGAGGGAGAACCGCACAGCCGACGGCCCAAGCGACCCCGCACAGGCCCTCTACCAGCCCTTTTCTCATCTGAATAAGCCACAGCCCGAGCGCCGCGACAGGCCCCCGCCACACAGAAACGTGGCCGCCACGCCCTTCCGCAGCGACCACTTATTCATAAAAGTTTGTTCATTTCCCCGCGTCGCC
>CACXFF010000286.1 GCA_902766805.1 uncultured Coriobacteriaceae bacterium
GGCTTCCGGACGCGCTTCGCCGCTGAGCGCCCCGGGCACGTCGAGGCGGTCCCGCCGGGCGACGGCCATGGGCGGCGCGGCGTCGGGCCCGGCGGCCAGCCGCCGTCACAGGTACGCCCGCGCGACAACCCCCCTCAGCTCGTCGGCGGTGAACGCGGGAAGCCCTATTTCCTTGGCAAAGCGCGGAGGGAGCTTGACCTCGCCCAGGAAGGCCCGCACGTCGCCGGCGACCCTTTCCGGCAGCTCGACTCTCAGGCCGGGCTCGAAGAGGGAGCAGATCCTGAACACGTCCCTGCGATGCTTGTTCATCTCACGTGGGTGGACGGGCTCGCTGGCTTCGTGCGCTGCCTTTAGGTTGAGATACGCCTTCATCTTGAAGACAGGAAGGTACTCGCGGGAGAGCGTGGGGAAGCCGTACCGCTGGGTCACCGCCACGCCCGACGCGAGCAGGCCATAGTAGTCGTCGTCGAGCAGGATCGCCGAGAGGCTGTACGGCGCGCTCTCCACGGGCACCTTGCCGACGCTCGCCTCAATCCCGGCGAGGCGCTCGGGCCTTCTGCTCAACAGCTCGATCTGCCGGGGATAAGTGGAGTCGGGCGGCGAGGTGAAGCGGAACAACTGGCTGTCGCCGCTCTTCGTCACGTGGCTGTAGCCGCCCTCTCGCACGAAGGAGAGGAACTTCGCGACGAACGCCGCGTCAACCGCCTCGGCGATCAGCACCATGTCGAAGTCCTTCGTGCTGGACTCCTCCCATAGGGCGGCCTCGCGGTAGACCATCTCGCGCGCGACGCCGCCGATGATGACGTAGCGGTCGGCGTCCTCCCCGAACCACTGCCGGAACGTGTCCAGGCCGGGGACGTGCCATCCTATGTCAGCCATCCCATGCCCTCCTTCACCTCGTCGACGGCCATGTCTATGCGCTCGTCGTGGCGGCTCAGCGTCTTGAGCATCGTGAAGGGGTCGACCATGCCGTCCCGCACGAAGGGCGTCGGGTCGTAGGGCAGCACGTGCACCACGGCCGTCGGCTCGGACGGGTCGGGGCCGGCGCCGAGGAGCGCGCCCTCGCGCTTGACGTGCACGGCGAACTCGGGCACCGAGGGCGGGGCCAGCATCGTCCGCGCGGCCAACGCGGAGAGCCCGCACGCGGGCAGGCCTTCGGCGCGGGCGAGCGGGACGGTGCGCACGCGCCTCGCGGCGGGGCCGAACGCCTCCCAGCCCGCGTCGAAGTAGTCGCTGCCCTCCACGCGCTCGTATATGGCGGTGCGCCGCGTGGGGCCGCCCGTGGTCCTGGTCACGAGACCGCGCACGAGCAGCCCCTCGCAGGCACGCTGCACGCCCGCGCGGGAGAGCCCCAGGCGCTCGGCCATCCCGGACACCGTCGAGCCGCCCTCCGCGTAGAGCAGGTGCAGGTACACCGACTTTCCCGTCGCGCTGGGCTCGGCGCGGGTCACCGGCATCCCCTCCGCGCGGCTGGGCCTCAGGCGCAGGAGCGCCGGCAGGAAGAACTCCCCCTGCAGGGTCACGAACCCGACGGCGTCCGCCATGAGGCTCTTCTTCAGGTAGGGGGACGGGGCGTCGAGGAGGCAGGCGGCCCGGCAGCCGCAGGCGCGCGCTATCGTGTGCATATGGGCGCCAAGCGCCCGCGGCTTCATGTCGATGGCCGGGCGTGCGAACACGACGCGCTCGCCGAACAGAAGGGCCGAGTCGAACTCGAACGCGGCGAACGTGGCGGCGGGCAGCGCCAGCTTGAGCGAGCCGGCGGAGAGCCCCGCGTCTTCGCCGAGCGCGTTGGCACCCACGATGCCTAGGAGCAGTCTCATTAGCTCGTCGTGATATTTCAAATTGCTACTCCTCACGAGCAAATACAAATCTCGAATAGCAATTTAGCAGCAGCGCCTTCTTCCCGCAAGGGCTGGGCCTCGTCGCGAGCACGCGCAGCGTCAGGAGTCCCCGCATCGAACGGCCATGGGATGCGCACGAATAAGAGGGGCTCAGTCCAACGGACGCGGGTCCCTCTATTGTGACCTGGCCGGCCGCGACGCGATGGCGCCTGGCGGTTTCGCGCCGGACGCCAGTCCGCCTGCCTCGCGCAGCCCCTTGCGTGGCAAGACGGGGACCGCGCCAAGGAGCCGGCTGTCCCTGGGGAAGAGGCCGGCGAGCGCACCGATGACCCTGCGCCCGCCAGGCCGGCCTCGGCCGCCAGGCGACGCGCGCTAGAGCATCCAGGGGCACTCCTCGATCGTGGCCGCCACGCGCTCCTCCACGGCCCTCATCGACCCCTGCGGGTCGTAGCCGCGCGTGGGGCGGAAGCAGCCGTCGTCGACTTCGCAGTAGCCCGACCTCGGGTCGACGTGCCCCCAGGGGTTCCCCTTGCCGGACAGCAGCACCAGCATGCCGTCCTCCCCGAGCGACCAGGCGAACCCCTCGGGCAGGCCGTGCGCGGGCAGCGGCGCGCCGTCCCACCCCTCGCCGAAGAACAGGGCGAGGTCGA
>CACXFF010000287.1 GCA_902766805.1 uncultured Coriobacteriaceae bacterium
AGGGAAATCTCGCCCGCACTGTGGACGAGCACGAGGAACTCCGTGTCGGCGATGCGCAGCATCTGGGCGTCGGCCGGCGCGCTGTAGGCGATGAGCTGGTTCGCCCGGCGCAGTGCGTCATTGCCCACGGCGTAGCTGAACGCCTCGTTGATCTCGCGAAGGTGCTCGAGGCGCACGAGGATGCCAGCGCTGTGTCCGCGCCGTGTGCCCATGTCGGGCATGATGCGGCGCAGGTAGGCACGGTTGTACAGGCCTGTGAGGTCGTCCACATAGGCGAGTTCGCGCTGCTGACTGAGCTGGATGGCCGTCAGTCCCACGCAGCAGCCGACCCACGCTAGGGAGGTGCCGTACATGAGCGCCTGGATCACGGCGCTGACCGTCACGGGAACCAAGAACTGCCACAGCGGCAAAAACGACATGCGCCAGTAGCGCCGTTCGAACTGGAACTTGAGGAACACGCTGTAGAACAGCGAGATGAGCGACATCGCGTAATTGAGGTAGGACAAAGGCGTGCGGGCGTAGACGTTGTGCTCGTCGATTACGAACATCAGGTTGGTCCACACGCTGGTGATGTTGGCTATGGCGAGCGCAATCGTGGGCACGAGCAGCACGGGGAACTGACGCTGGGGCCCTACGTCGGAGGGCCGCAGACGCGCGTCCACATAGAGCACCCACAGGTAGGAGCAGATGGTCGTGGCCAGGTAGCAGTAGATGTTGCACGCATAATTGAAGGGCCGCGCCCACGCTTCGGGCCGGCCCTCCAGGTACCAGGCGATGGTGTCGGTCACGCAGCAGCCCGCGATGATAATCATCAGGGCGCGGAGATAAAGGTCAGAGGTATGGCGCTTGCCGCGCGGCCGCACACACGTGCCATAGAGGGTCCCCAACAGGACGAGCCCTATGACGTTCGGTATGACGATAGCCTGCACGATGTACCTCCATCCCCCCGTGTGTGGCAAGTTGGCCCAAGTGTATTGGCAACCGTGCAGGTTGGGTGTTGCGAGCTGGGCGTAAGGTGGCTGGAAGGCGGTAGCCGATGGCACGCGCGCGCTGAGCGGGCGCGTACAATGGAGGGGTCAGACCGACCGAGAAAGGCCCCGTGACCTCATGTTGAAGTACCTCAAGCTCCTGGCCGTGTACGTGGTCCTGGCGGTGGTGGCCGTCGTGCTGTACGCGCCGTGGTTCGTGGGCCTGCCGCTCAACCCGTTCGATCCCACGGTGCCGCTGCTCGACGCGGGCATCTCGGTGCTGGCGGCTATCGGGCTGGGCGGAGTTTTCGTGGGCGCCACCCTGCATGCGTTGCGCACGCCGCGCTACCAGCTGCTGGAGTCGTCGTCGGTTGCCGGTCCGGATGACGTCCGCCCAGTGTTGGCCGACTACCAAGACGTCCCGCAGGTGGGAGGCTTTGCGGCCGACGCGCTCGCACAGCTCGACAGCATGGAGCGCAAGCACGCACGCCTCACGCGCGCGTTGGATGCCAAATTCGGCGAGGGGAGCCTGTCCTACGATCGCTTCGCCGGGGTGGTCGGCCAGGCCGAGTCCACGATTGTGCGCAACTGCGCGGTGCTGTGCAACAAGGTCCAAGCCTTCGACGCCGACGCCTTCCGTGCGCAGGGCAAACCGCCCAAGCTCACGCGCGGCTCGTCCCCGTCCGATGACGACGATCTGGCCATAGAGCGCCGTAGGCTCTACGAGACCTCGCTTGACGAGATGCGCGCCATCCTCACGGCCAACGAACGCCTGCTGCTCGAGCTCGCCAAGCTGGAAGACGAGCTGTCCGACCTCGAAGACAGCTCCAACCAAGCGGCCAACGGCGCCATGGTGCAGGAGATTCAAGAGCTCATCGACCAGACCAAGCTCTACCAGTAGCTCAGATCGCGTGGCCGATGCGGGCCGCGGGGCAAGCTGCGGGGGCGGAGTTTGATACCAGAAAGACCACGTCTTTTTGGTACCAACGTCCGTCGGCGGGATGTTGCCCTCGGCGGCCACGTTGCTGATACGGGGACGGGCCGGCGTGAGCCACGGGGCATGTCCTCGGACCGATGGTTGTGCTCGGGCTCCCGGCCCTGGCCGCGCGCTGCGCGCGGGCGCCACGGCCTTCGCGC
>CACXFF010000288.1 GCA_902766805.1 uncultured Coriobacteriaceae bacterium
CCTGCGACGTGGCCATCTCGGCCATCGGCACCAATGCCAACCCGTTCGCCAAGCTCATTGGTGGCATGGAGCTCAACAAGTGGGGCTACATCGTCGCCGACGAGGAGACGGGCCAGACCAGCAACCCGCGCATCTGGGCGGGCGGCGACATCGTGACCGGTGCCGCGACGGTCATCCTGGCGATGGGCGCCGGCAAGAAGGCGGCCAAGGCCATCACCGAGGCGCTGGCCTAGCGCCCGCAGTCACCACGTGTGGCTGCGGGCGTTTTGTGTGCGTCGGGGGCTGGCTGGAAGGCGCGCTGCGGCGGCTTCGGCCTGACTATTGTCGTGCGAGGGGACGTGCGAAGGTGCGTGCGAGGGGGTGTGCGAAGGTGCCCTTTTGGGACGGCTAGCTCCGTCGCGAACAAGGGAATTGTGCGCAATTCCTACTAGCGGGATGGGTAATAAACCGCACGTAAAAGCCGTGCTTTTGTGCCGGGCAGGCTTCAGGCGGACAACAGCTTTGTTACAATTAATCAACCGTGTGCGTCGCGTTTGGAGGGCGCGCGCACAGCAAGCTAGGAGCCATAAGCAAGAGAGAGGAGTGCGCAATGGCAGCACCTTTGAGTGCGACCGCCATCGCCCGGATCGAGGAGATCTGCGATGCGCACAAGCAAGACACCACGCCCTTGATCATGATCCTGAGCGAGATCCAGCGCGAGTTTGGGTACGTGCCGCTGGACGCACAGCAGGTCGTGTCCGACCACACGGGCATCTCCGTGGCCGAGATCTACGGCGTCGTGACGTTCTACTCGTTCTTCAACCTCGAGCCCCGCGGCAAGTACGTCATCGGCTGCTGCCTGGGCACCGCCTGCTACGTCAAGGGCGCGCAGAAGGTCGTGGACGAGTTCAGCAACATCCTGGGCATCGGGCCTGGCGGCACCACCGAGGACGGCCTGTTCTCCATCGACGCCCTGCGCTGCATTGGCGCCTGCGGCATCGCTCCGGCCGTGAGCATCAACGGCAAGGTTTACCCCAAGATGGAAGCCAGCCAGGTCCCCGCGATCGTGGCTGCCTACCGCGCAGAGGCTGGTGAGGTCGCATGATCGAGAGCATGGAAGCCCTTGAGGGCAAGATTTGCAGCTGCACAGAGGCCCTGAACACCAAGTTCGACGGATCGGACGGCAAGCGCCACGTGCTGCTCTGCGGCGGCACCGGCTGCCTCTCGTCCAACTCCAAGGACATCTACCTGAAGATCAAGCAGCTGGTGGAGGACGCCGGCCTGGACGACCGCATCACGGTCAACCAGGTGGGCTGCTTCGGCATGTGCAGCCAGGGCCCCTTCGTCAAGATCTTCCCGGAGGACACCCTCTACCGCATGGTCTCCCTCGACGACGCCGAGGAGATCGTGGAGTCCGACCTCAAGAACGGCGAGGTCGTGGAGCGCCTGCTCTACGTCGACCCGGTCTCGGGCGAGAAGGTCTCCCGCCAGGACGACATCAACTTCTACAAGAAGCAGGTCCGCGTGGCCCTGCACGGCTGCTCCAACATCAACCCGCGTGACATCGACGAGGCCATCGGCGCCGGTGCCTTCCAGGGCCTGCGCAACGCCCTGAAGATGTCCCGCCAGGAAGTCGTGGACACGATGCTCGCCTCTGGCCTGCGTGGTCGCGGCGGCGCGGGCTTCCCCACGGGTCGCAAGTGGCAGTTCGCGCTCAACTCCCAGGCCGACCAGAAGTACGTGGTCTGCAACGGCGACGAGGGCGACCCCGGCGCGTTCATGGACCGCTCCATCCTCGAGGGCAACCCGTTCGCCGTCATCGAGGGCATGATGATCGCGGGTTACGCCATTGGCGCCTCCGAGGGCTACTTCTACATCCGTGCCGAGTATCCCGTGGCCATCGAGTCGGTGCAGAACGCCATCAACTCCATGGAGGAGCAGGGCATCCTCGGCGACAACATCCTGGGCACGGACTTCAGCTTCCGCGCGCAGATTCGCCCGGGCGCCGGCGCCTTCGTCTGCGGCGAGGAGACCGCCCTGCTCAACTCCATCATGGGCATGCGCGGCATGCCGCGTCCGCGTCCGCCGTTCCCCGCGGTCGAGGGCCTGTGGGGC
>CACXFF010000289.1 GCA_902766805.1 uncultured Coriobacteriaceae bacterium
AGCCTGCGCCACGCACGCTTTCGCCGGCATTGTTGGCATCCTTCTGGGCTGTCGCAGCACCGTGGCGCGCTGGAATCCGTTCAACCGCGGACTGGTCCAGGGGCGTTGCGGGCGACCGCGTCGTGGCCACCTGCTGCCATGTGACGTGACCTTGGGTGCCCGCGTTGCTGCGCGCCGCTTGCTCGGCGACTAGAGTGGGGGCAACGACTCGTCCTTGCAAGCCCAAACCCTAATGCTGGAACAAGAGGGTGAACACGCCTACCAGGATGGGTTGGTGCAAGACGTAGATCCAGAGGGCGTGGCGACCTACCCATTCCAAGGGCGGACAGCCGTGAGACTCGAGCCAGCTGAGGATACGCTCATGGCGCGGCAGCATGCGGCCGAGGCGCGCTCCTGCCAGGTAGAGAAGACTGAAGGGAATGACGGGGTAGTAGTCGCCCGAGGCGAAGGTCGGGGAGGGGAAACCTGCCCAATCGAGCAGGCCGCTCTCGTAGGGCGCCCGCGGCAGCATGACCTGCCAGGGGCCAAGCCCCACCAGTCCCTGGGGCAGCTTGAAGGTCGCGAGGAAGGCCACAAAGAGCAAGGTGGCAACGCACAGGTCGACGCTGTCGCTCCCGCCCTCACGAGCGCCCGTCAACCCCAGGCGGTCCAGCAAGGCATAGAGAAGCGTGGAGGCGCCCATGCAGAAGATGATGCCAAAGGAGATGGGCACATCCACTTTGGCCACCGACGTCACCACGAAGATGAGGGCGGCGACAAGCAGGTAACGACCACTGCGCCTGAAGTTGTCGCGCGAGTAGTTGCACATCACACCCGCGATGAGCAGGAAGGTCCAGGAGATGCTGGCACGCCAGATGTCTTGCAGGGGTGGGCGGAACCAAGCGAAGCCGGCTTGGTAGACATAGGCGACGTCGTAGGAGGCATGGAAGAGAACCATCGACAGGACGGAAAAGCCCCGCAGCGCATCGAGCGCGCGGAGCCTTGGCCGAGAGGCGTGCTGAGAGCTTGTGTCCTGGGTCATAGCAGACTCACAGGGAGCGGATAAGAGCCGTCACGCGACCGAGGATGCGCGGGTTCTCCGCATAGATGGGCTCCATATGGTCATTCTCGGGCTGGAGGCGAATGCGCCCGTCTTCGCGATAGAAGGTCTTCACCGTGGCAGAGTCATCGATGAGCGCAACGACGATCTCACCGTTGCGGGCGTCGGCCTGCTCCTTCACCACGATATAGTCTCCGTTGAAAATGCCCGCGTTGATCATGGAGTCACCACGCACGCGCAGGATGAAGGAGCTCGCGTCGCCCACGATGCTCGTGGGAAGCGTGAGGGTCTCCTCGACGTTCTGCTCGGCAAGGATGGGCAGTCCAGCAGCAACCCTTCCCACCAGCGGCAACGAGATGAGATTGGCATCAACGTCCTGCTGGACCGTGGCGAGGGGCTCCGTGCTCGCGGGCGCCCCGGCACCGGCAGCGCCCATGACCTCGATGGTGCGCGACTTGTTGGGGGAGCGCTTGATGAAGCCTCGCTCCTCGAGCGCCTTCAGGTGCATGTGAACGGTCGAGGGCGACGCAAGGCCCACGGCCGTACCAATCTCACGCACCGATGGGGGATAGCCGTGCTCGGCTGCGTAATCCCGGATGAATTCGTAGATGGCCATCTGACGTTTGGATAGCTCTCTCTTGCCGCGTGGCATCTGTCCTCCTCAGTCCCTCGTGCTGTGCCTCATGATACGCCAGGGGAGGAAGGAATACAAACTAATGTTCGTTCGACCCTTGACACGAACGATTGTACGACAATAATGAGAAACGAACAAGCGTACGGCAGGGATTTTTCGTCCGACCCCTTGGCTATAACAACCATCGTCATCGGATGCAAAGGAGAGAGAAATGCGCACCACACGCAAGCCCGCTTCGACCTACGATACCGCCGTCTCTGGTTCCAACGCCCTGCAGCCCCGGCCTCGCGCCAAGCTCTCCCTGATCGAGGGCGGCCGTTCCCGTGTCGGCACTACGTCCAAGCCCGTCGCGTCCACGACACCGGCTCTCGAGCTCCAGCAGGCGCGGCCGGCACGCAAGCCCACGCCCAGACCGCGGCAGCGCGCACAAGCGCCCAGCAAGCCCAGCCCGCGGCCACGTCGTGCCCAGGTAGCTGTCGCATCCGCCCCCAAGTCTCCGCAGCCTCGCGAGCTTGTCGGCGACACGCAGCAGGTGGAGGTCATCGGTCCCGAGGCCTCCCGTTGGCTGACTGTCCTCGTCACGTTGTCAGTAGGCATACTGCTTATGCTCTAGCGGGCATGGTGGTAGTCTCCCACGTACGATTTCCTCATCGTTGTCCGC
>CACXFF010000290.1 GCA_902766805.1 uncultured Coriobacteriaceae bacterium
CTCGCGCTCAACACCGCGATCATGTGGCTGGCGTCGGAGGCCTTCGTCGCGGCGGGCGTGGACTACGAGCACAGCAAGTGGTACCTGCTGGTCAAGGTGGGGGCCACGGCCCTGGTGGGACTCTGGAATTTCTTCTCACGCCGCCACTGGCTGGATGCGGAGGCACGCTCATGAGCGACGCAGCAACCCGACCGATCGTGCCCGACGCCCAGGTTGCGCCCGACGCCCCGGCACAGCCCGCCGACCTCGCCGAAGCCGCCTTTGCCCGCGTACGAGCCGAGCTGGCCGGCCGCCCTCGTGGCAAGGTGCTCGTGGCGATGAGCGGTGGCGTGGACTCGTCGGCCACCGCCGCGTTGCTCCTGCGCGCGGGCTTCGACTGCGTGGGCGTCACGATGCGCCTCTACGACCACGCGATCCCCGGCTCGAGGACCTGCTGCAGCGTGAGCGACATCTTGGACGCGCGCGCCGTGTGTGCCAGCTTGGGCATCGCCCATGAGACGCTCGACCTACGGGAGCGTTTCGCACGTACGGTGATCGCGGATTTTGTGCGCGGCTACGAAGCGGGCCTCACTCCCAACCCTTGCGTGGAGTGCAACCGCGTGCTCAAGCTCGGCCTGCTGGACGCCTATGCCCGCGAGCAGGGTTGTGCCTACCTTGCCACTGGCCACTATGCGCGCACGCAGCTCGGGCCGCACGGCACGGGCGTGCTGCTGCGCGCCGCCGACGTAGCCAAAGACCAGAGCTACGTGTTGTACCACGCCACGCCGGCGTCTCTGGCGCGTCTGCTCCTGCCGTTGGGTTGCCTGACCAAGGCCGAGGCGCGCGCCGTGGCGCAGGAGAGCGGCTTGGGCACCGCGCGCAAGGGTGAGAGCCAAGACATCTGCTTCGTGCCGGACGGCGACTACGCGGGCTTCCTGGCGTCCCGTGGCGCCGCGGGACTCGATTCCGGCGCCATCGTCGACGTCCAAGGCGCGCGGCTTGGCACGCACCAAGGCCTGGCGCGCTATACCATTGGCCAACGCAAAGGCTTGGGCGTGGCCTGCGGGCGGCGTCTCTACGTGGTGGCCAAGGACCGCGCGCGCAACGAGCTGGTGCTCGGAGACGCGCGCGACCTGGAGCGCGGGAGCCTGCGCGCCACGGCAATGAACTGGTTGGAGGACCCGGAGCAGGCCACGCGCGGGGAGCTGCAGGCCATGCTGCGCTATCACGGGAGCCTGAGCGCGGTGCGCGTGCTGGCCAAGGGCGCGGCGGCCAATCCGTGGGGCAGCGTGGAAGCGCGGGCCATCAGCCAGCCATTCGCCTATGTGGCGCCCGGTCAGTCGCTCGTGCTCTACGCGGGGGACCGCGTGGTGGCGGGCGGCCTCATCGCGGCGGACGCCTAGGGCCGAGTCTTTGCCAGCGCGCTGCAGGGGTGCCGGCCTGTGCCGTGGAACCGCTTGGGCGCGCTGGTGTTTCAGAGGATGTACCTTCACCAAAGACTTAATGGTTTTTGGGCGCTACCTTGCGTATCATTTTCAGAATAGGCAGGGCGAGAACTGGTAAGAACCACTCCGCCCATCATTACGTGTCAATGGTATCAAGGGAGCTGCTTCACCATGAATTCACGCTGTGACGACTTTGCTGCCCAAGGGGATGATGCTTCGAACCAACCCGGCCCGTCAGCCGGCCGTCCGGGTCCGCAAGGTCCCATGGGCGGCCCTCCCGCTGGCGCTTCTGGTCCCATGGGCGGTCCGGGTCCGCAAGGTCCCATGGGCGGCCCTCCCGTCAATGCTTCTGGCTCGATCGGCGGCCCCCCTCCTGGGCCCGATCCTTCCTCTGGAGCGCTCACCCCTGCGGCGTTCGGCATGGCCTACGCGCAAATGCTTGGCGCCAGCCAGCTCGACCCACATGCCAAGCTCGCGATATGGTTCATCGACATCCGCAACTTCCGCTCCATCAATCCCAAGTACGGCTTTGCCGCGGGCAACCAGGTGCTCCAGGCCGTGGCCCGCTCCATCCGCGCGTGCCTGTGCCACGACCTTCCCGTCGCCCGTCTCGGCGGAGACCGCTTCATCCTGCTGACGCAGGGTTTGGACTTCGACCAGGCGAGCGAGGCCTTCGAGGCCATGGCCCAGCGCGCGGCCGAGCTGACCAATGCTCTCGACATCGACTACCAGCTCGTCTTTTCGGCGGGCATCTACTACCTGCGCGCCGACGACTTCGACGATCCCAGCTTCTCGCGTCCGCTCGACTACGCGTCCATCGCGCACCGCAAGGCCCACGAGGAGCCTCGGAACAGTCTGCTGCGCTTCACGGACGAAGACCTCGAGCGCGACAACCGCCGCATCACCATCGAGCAGTCGGTGGAGCAGGCGCTGTCGACGGGCGAGATACAGGTGTGGTTCCAGCCGCAGATCGACTACACCTACGGCGAGGTCATCGGCGCCGAGGCGCTCGCCCGTTGGCATCATCATGAGCTGGGCTGGATTGGCCCCGACGAGTTCATCCCCGTGCTCGAGGCCTGCGGCAAGGTGCATGACCTGGACCTCTACGTCTGGGAGGAGGCCTGTCGCTGCGCCGGCCGCTGGCGCAGCGTGGCGGACGGTCGCCCGGTGCCCATCTCGGTGAATGTCTCGCGCACCGAGATGTTCGAGCCCGGCCTCATCGAGCATTTCGTGGCGCTGCGCGACAAGTACGACCTGCCCAAAGGCAGCCTGCACCTGGAGGTCACGGAGAGTGCCTTCGTGGAGGAGGCCGCCCGGCTCTACGCGGTGATCGAGGAGCTGCGTGCCAACAGCCTCATGGTGGAGATGGACGACTTCGGCAGCGGCCTGTCGTCGCTCACCATGCTCAAGGACGTGCCTGTGGACGTGGTCAAGCTCGACATGGGCTTCATGCGCAGCACCGTGTCGGAGAGCCGTGGCGGCGTGGTGCTGGGTTCGGTCATCCGCATGCTGCAGGGTTTGGACACGCCCATCATCGCCGAGGGCGTGGAGACGCTGGAGCAGGCCGAGTTGCTCAAGAACATGGGCTGTCACCTCATGCAGGGCTACCATTTCTCGCGCCCCATGCCACGGGACGACTTCGAGGAGTACATGGCCACGAACAGCTTCGTGGAGAACACGCGGCGCCGCGAGCGCATGAACTCCCACATAGACGACCTGCTGAGCGTGGACCCGGCCTCCTCGTACCTCTTCAACCATGCCATCGGCGGCACCTGCTTCTTTTTTGCGGGGGAGGGCACGAGCGAGTCCATCTTGGCCAATGACCAGTTCTACGAGGAGTGCGGCCTGCACCGCGATGACTTCGGCGAGTCCAAGATCAACCCCATCGAAGAGGTTGATCCGGTGTTCCGTCCCACGATGTGGCGCGCGGCGGCCGAGGCTCACGAGCACGGCAGCGCCCTGTGCACCGCGCGCGTGACCAAGACGGGCCGTTGGCTCGAGTGCGTGATCCGCTTTTTGGGCGAGAGCGCGCGGGGCAACGTCTACTCGCTCAACATCCTGCGTTCGGGCACGGAGCAGCCGCAGTACCTGGCCGGTGCGCCCGAAGAGCGCGACGAGGCCTGGAACATCGACATGCTCGCCCACCTGGTGCCTCACGGCTTCATCAAGTGTGACCTGTCCGACGGCATGCTGATCAACTACATAAGCCCCGAGTTGCTGGAAAGCAGCGGCCTGTCGCAGGCAGAGTTCCTGCGCATCTTCCACAATTCGCTTTCCGAGGCCATTGTCCCGGCCGATCGCGCCGGCTTCGCCGAGGAGGTGCGCGGGAGCAAGCAGACGGGCAGGTCTTTCAGCGCCGAGCTGCGCCTGCGCTGTGGGTACAACGCCACGCGTTCGGTGCGTCTGGTGGCCAAGGTCTGCTCCGACGAGATGGGTGGCAAGTGGCTCTACGTCCTCATCCTCGTCTTGGGTGACCCGAGCGACGCCCATGAGGCGGACGATGGTCGCTCCGAGACCAAAGCGCAGTCCTTTGACTACGACTTCCAGTCCGACTATCTGACGGTCCGCCTGCGCAATCCCGACGGTTCGGTCGAGGAGCACGGCTGCGACCACTGGATGAGCAAGCTCGACGGCGACAACGACAAGATTGCCCCTGGCAGCACCGCGCGCCTGTCGGCCATGGTGCGTGACCTGCGCTCGCATCCCTCCACGGGCTTCGTGGACATCAAGTGCGTCCTGCGTCCCGAGCTGGGCATGCGCTGGTACCACGTCAACTACAAGTGCGAGGCCGACGAGAGCGGCCGCGCCACGGTCGTCCACGCCTACGCCCGTGACGCCAACGACCAGATGGGCTCGGCGCGCTGGTGGCGCCAGCAGGCCGAGACTGACCAGCTCACGGGCTTGGCCAACCGCAACACCATCGAGCAGGAGATCAATTTCGCCGTGCACACGCAGGGCGGCGGCATGATTTTCATGGTGGACTTGGACGGCTTCAAGCGCGTGAATGACGAGCTGGGACACCTGGCCGGCGACGCGCTGCTGCGCGACATCGCCGTGGCCCTGCGCGGCTCGCTGCGCGACGGCGACGTGCTGGGCCGCTACGGCGGCGACGAGTTCGTGGCCTTCGTGCCCCATGCCGGCCGTCCCGACCTGGAGCTGGTCGTGCGTCGGGCACAGCAGCTCATCGACGCGGTCGCGCAGGTGCGCGCGGCCGATGGCTCCGAGGCTGCATGCAGCGTGGGCGTCGCCGTCTTCGCCTCGCGCGACGTCACCTTCTACAACCTGTTGGAGGTCGCCGACCGCGCGCTGTACCAGAGCAAAAACCGCGGCAAGGGCATCTATACGGTGCTGGAGGTCTAAAGTTCCATCCGCGCTCGCGTGACGCACAAGCCCGGTGGGCCCTGCCAGCCGGGCTTTCTTTGTTTGGCCAAGGCCTTCCGCGGGTTGGCTGCGCTCTGGGGCCCGCGGCATTACAATGGGGGGACGTAAGGGATGCGGCACGCGTCGAGGAGTGTGGACGCGGGCGAGGGGGCTTGGTGTGAACGGGTCGGTTGGCGCTCCATCCGCGCGACGTGCAAAGGGCATAGCATTGGACGCGGCGTTCGTCGTTCTGGGCACGCTGCTCAATCTGGCTGGCGCGCAGCTCGTCACGGCGCTCAAGCTGCCTCTTTTCCTGGACAGCTTTGGCACGGTCATTTCCGCCATGTGGGGCGGCGTGATTCCAGGCGTGGCCGTGGGCTACCTCACCAACGTCTTCAACAGCTTCTTCGACGAGTCCGCCCTGTATTACGGGCTGGTGAGCGTGGTCATCGCCGTGCTGGTCTCGGCGTTTGCCGATCACGGTTACTTCAAGGAGAGACGGACGGCCCTTCCCTGTATCGCTGTCGTCGGCGTAGCGAGCGGCGCGCTTTCCAC
>CACXFF010000291.1 GCA_902766805.1 uncultured Coriobacteriaceae bacterium
GCTCACGGCCTGGATGGACACGTTCATGGGCTCCATCCGGTGCGCGATGATGCGCTCGACCTCGTCGTCTTCCACGTTGGTGAGCGTGACGAAGTTGCCCTGCAGGAAAGACAGGCGGTAGTCGTCATCGCGCAGGTACATGGTCGAGCGCATGTGGGGCGGCAGCATGGCCATGAAGCAGAAGGTACAGCGGTTGCGGCACACGTGGATGCCGTCGAAGAGCGGGTCGGCGAACGAGATGCCCCAATCCTGCCCAGGTTCGCGTTCCAGCTCGCAGCTGAAGAGCCCCTCCTCGCCCGGCACCTCCACGTCCACCGTAGTCCAGGCACCGTCGGCCTCCCAGAGCCAGTCGATCACGTCACGGGGCACCACGTCGTTCACGGCTGCGATGCGCATGCCAGGCTCCAGGCCAGCGGCCTCGGCCGGGCTGCCGGGACGCACCTGCGAGATCCACGCGCCCTCGCGCGGCAGCTCCTGGCGGCCGTAGTCGGCACGTTTGGTGGCCTCGCTCATGCGAGCTCCTCCAACGCGCTCACGAGCTCGGCTATCTGCGCGGCCGGCGTGGAGGCACCGGCCGTCACGCCCACGAGCTCGCAACCTGCCAGGCTCGATGCGTCCAACTCGTCAGGGGACTCCACGTGGAAGGTACGCGCGCACTGCGCGGCGCACAGGCTCGCCAGATGGGCGGTGTTGGCCGAATTGCGCCCGCCCAACACCACCATGGCGTCGGCACGGCCGGCGAGCTCGACCGCCGCCTGCTGCCGTTCGGCCGTGGCCTGGCAGATGGTGCAGAAGACGCGCAGCTCTCGCACGCGTCCCGTGAGCGCGGCCAAGACCTCGTCCAGCTGGGCTTTGATCAGGGTCGTCTGGGCCACGACGCCCACCCGTGACGGCAGCGTGAGCGCGTCCAGCTCGGCCGCATGCGCCACGACCACGGCGCCGGGGGCATAGCCCACGATGGCCTGCACCTCGGGGTGCGCGGCATCTCCGACCACGACCACGCCATAGCCCTGCTCGGCCAGCAGCGCCACGCTCTTGTGCACGCGCTTGACGAAGGGGCAGGTGGCGTCCACGACGCTCAGGCCGCGCGCGCAGGCCTCCCGCTCCACCGCGGGCTCCACGCCATGCGTACGCAGCACCAAGGTGCCGCCCTCCACGTCGCCCAGTCCGGCCACGGCACGGACGCCGTCGGCCTCGAGCTCGGCCACGACGCGCGGGTTGTGGATGAGCGGACCCAAGGTGCTCAGCGCGCCGTCACCCTGCGCGCGCAGCTCCCGCACGAGCTTGAGCGCGCGCTCCACGCCAAAGCAGGCGCCCGCGTGGTCCGCGACCTCGACGCGCGCCATTACAGCTTGCCCGGGTGGTCGATGCGCAGCTTGGAGCGCAGCTCCCAAACCGCCGCCATGGCACGTTCCTCCATGGCCTTCACCTGCTCCTTGCGGCCGCGCACGCCCAGGTCGGCGAACTCGATGGGCTCGCCGAAGCGCACGTAAAGCTTGGACGGCCGCGGGAACTTGGCGCCGACGGGCTTGATGTTGCGCGAGCCCACGATGGCGCAGGGTATGACCGGCGCCTTGGCCGTGTGCGCGAGCAGCGCGAAGCCGCCGTGGATCTCGACCTGCTCGTCGTCCGAGCGCACGCGCGTGCCCTCCGGATAGATGAGGATCGACTCGCCGCGCTTGAGCGCCGCGCGGCACCAGCGGACCATCTTCATGTCGGCCGTCCCGCGCTCCACGGGCAGGGCGCCAATCTTGGGGAAGACCCAATGCAGGAAGCCGTTGGACTCGAACTCGCTCTTGTACACCGGACGCACGCGGATGCCGTGGCTCCACAGGTGCACGAGCATCACGACCGGGTCCATGAGCGAGCAGTGGTTCATCACGATCACACAGCCGTGTTCGCGCAGGAAGGCATCGGCCTCCTCGGCGTTCTCGATGCGCCAACGGAATACGAGCTTGGACAGACCGCCCACGGCGCCGAGCAGCGCGTGGTACATGCCGCGCACCGGCGCGGGGTAGTCCCTCATGCCCGTACGGAAGTAGTCCTCGCGCTCATTGCCCCAAAGCTTGAGCGGTGCGTCGGCGTCCTTGGGCTTGGACTCTTTGGGCTTGGCGTCCTTGGGCTTGGCTTCGGGTTCCGGGGCCTTCTGGGGCTGCGCGGCTTCGACAGGCTGGGCGCTCGCGTCCTGCACGTCGACCGCGACGGCGGTCGGCTGCGGCTCGTCGGCGGGCGCGGGCTCCTCAGCAAGCACCGGCTCTTCAGCAGAAACAGGCACCACAACAGAAGCAGGCTCCTCAGCGGCCACCGCCTTCTCAGCGGCCACGGGCTCCTCGGCAGCCACGGGCTCCTCCACAGGCGCCTCCGCCTGGCGCGCGGCCACCACGAGCTCCTCCACCCGAGCGACGACCTGCTCGAGCGTGAGCTCACTCGAGTCCACGAGCACCGCGTCGTCAGCGGGCTTGAGCGGCGCCACCTCGCGCGACGAGTCGGCCGCGTCGCGCTTCTCGATGGCCTCGAGCACCGCGCGCACCTCTTCCTCGCTGGCGTTCGCCTGCGAACCCGTGGCCTCGTCGCCACCCGCGCGCTGCACCGCACGACGGCGGGCGCGCGCCTCGGCGCTCGCGGTGAGGAAGACCTTGACCTGGGCCTGCGGGAAGACCACCGTACCGATGTCGCGCCCTTCGGCGACGACGCCCGTGGCGCTCGCGGCCGCCAGCTCGCGCTGTTGGCGCACCATCTCCTCGCGCACCGCGGGCACGGCTGCCACCGCCGAGACGTTGGCGTCCACCTCGGGCGTGCGGATGGCCTGCGTCACGTCGGCGCCGTCGAGCTGCACGGTCTGCGCGCCATCCTCGGCACGCCCAAAGCTGATGGCGCAGGCCTGGGCGGCGCGCGTCACCGCGTCTGCGTCGCTCACGTCAATGCCCTGCGCAAGGCAGCGCACGGTGACGGCGCGGTACATCGCGCCAGTATCCAAAAAGGTCAGGTCGCAGCGCTCCGCAATGGCGTGCGCCACGGTAGACTTGCCCGACCCTGCGGGGCCGTCGATGGCAACGATCATGCGATCCTCCTATCAGATAAGCCCTTAGATTCTACCTGCCACGCCACCCACGCGCGCGACCGCACGCCGCAGCACA
>CACXFF010000292.1 GCA_902766805.1 uncultured Coriobacteriaceae bacterium
AGACCCCCGAGCGTGGCGGGCACCACGTTGTCGGGATGGCCTTCGATGCGCGTGGCCAGGTCGAGCGTGAGCTGGTCGTCCACCTCGTGGCCGCACATGAGCTGTGCGGCGATGACGCCTGCCACCACGCAGGTAGAGCTCGATCCCAGGCCCCCGGAGGCGGGGATGGGGGAGTCGATCGTGAGCGACACGGGGATGAGCCCTTCGCCCAGAGCCTCGAGCCCGGCCAGGAAGCTGGTCCACGCGAGGTTGTCCGGCCCGCGGAAGGCTTGGTCGCAGCCGTGGATGGAGAGCGTGTCGGCGCGTTCGTAGACGAAGCGTGCGGTGAGGTCGAGCGCGAGCCCCAGGCAGTCGAAGCCCGCTCCCAGGTTGGCCGTGGTAGCAGGCACCTCCACGCACACGCGCTTGGGCTTGGCCATGGTTTCTCCTCCTCAGTCGTCGGCGCAGCAGCGGTCGCGGCATAGCATAGCGCAGGGGACGGCTTCCCCGCGCAGCGCGAGAGCCCCTGACCGAAAAAAGGGCGCCTCGAGGGCGCCCTGGATGCGAGCCGCGTGCCCCGCGTTTACAGCAGGCGCTTGCAGGCGTCCTCCACGTAGGCGGGCATGGCCTCGCGCTCGATCTCGTCGCGGAAGCGCACGGGCGCCTCGCGCAGCGCTGCGAGCGGCGCGGGTGCCTGGGTGTTGGTGAGCGCCTCCAGACGGTCCATGCAGTCGAAGCCGCTCAGGCCTTCGGTGCTCTCGCCGAGCGCCTCGAGCACGGCGGGCGAGAACTTGTAGGGGCTGGCGGTCGACAGCAGCACGCGCGCGTGGCCCGTGCCCTCGCGGGTGTCGAGCACGTGTTTGCCCACGGCGGTGTGCGGGTCGATGAGGCGCCCGTCGGTCTGCCAGGCGCGCGCGATGGCGCTGCGGGTATCGTCGTCGTTGGCGCTGCCGCAGCGGAAGAGGCCCGAGATCTCGGCGAAGAGCTCCGCGGGCACCTGGTACTCGCCGGTCTCATCCAGCGAGCGCATGAGCTGGGCCACCAGCTCGCAGTCGCGGCCGCTCGCGTAGTAGAGCAGGCGCTCGAGGTTCGACGAGACCAGGATGTCCATGGACGGGCTGATGGTCTTCTCGAAGGGGCGCACGCGGTTGTAGCGACCGGTCGTGAGGAACTCGGTCAGCACGTCATTGGTGTTGGACGCCACGACGAACTGGTGCACGGGCAGCCCGAGCTGTTTGGCGTAATAGCCGGCGAGCACGTCGCCAAAGTTGCCGGTGGGCACGCAGAAGTCCACCTCGTCGCCGCAGGAGATAGCCCCCGAGCGCACGAGCTGCGCGTAGGCGTCGAAGTAGTACACCACCTGCGGGACCAGACGCCCGACGTTGATGGAGTTGGCCGACGAGAGCGCCATACCCTGCTCCGCCAGGCGTTCGGCCAGCGCGCGATCGCCAAAGATGCGCTTGACCGTGGTCTGCGCGTCGTCGAAGTTGCCGTGGATGCCGGCGACCGCCACGTTGGCGCCGGGTTGGGTGACCATCTGCAGGCGCTGGACGTCTGACACGCCGCCGGCGGGGAAGAAGACCGTGCAGCCGATGCCCTCGACGTCGGCAAAGCCCGCCAGCGCGGCCTTGCCCGTGTCGCCCGAGGTGGCCGTGAGGATCATGATGCGCTGTGGGGCGCTGCCGCTCGCCGCGGCCTCGTGGGCGAGCGACGCGGTCATGAGGCGCGGGAGCATCTGCAGGGCGACGTCTTTGAAGGCGCAGGTGGGACCATGGTAGAGCTCGAGCAACCAGTCGTTGCCGATGGCGCTGACGGGCGTCACCGCGTCGCTCGTGAAGCTCGCGTAAGCCTCGTCCACGCAGCGCGCGATGGTCTCGGCGCTCAGGTCGCCCACAAGCGTGTTGAGGACGTCGTTGCAGGTGGCGCGCCAGGACTGGCCGCACACACGCGTCAGGTCGAGCTGGGTCTCGCCCAAAGCGTCGCTCACGTAGAGGCCGCCGTCCGGCGCGATGCCGGCGATGATGGCCTGCGTGGACGTGACGGTGGCGTCATTGCTGCGGGTGCTGTGATATAGGGTGCTCACGTTGGGCTCCTAACTGCAGGTGCGAGAAGTGCATGGCCGTCGGGGACGGCGTCGCTCCATCATAGCGCCTGCCGTACGTCTGCGGCTCAGGCCGCAACGTCCATGCAACGCGTGCGGGTCGCGATTCCTAGGCCGCTGTCGCGCGCTGCGTTTCGTCTGTGCTTCGACGTGGGCGCGCAGGACGGCGCGCAGCCGAGCCTCACGTATACTGTCCTTTTGGCGCGTCTGACCTGGCGCGCGCGAACGAGTACAGATAGGACGTGCAAGATGCCCATGAACATTGCCCTGCTCGGCTATGGCACCGTTGCCCGTGGCGTGCACCGCATCCTGGAGGAGCGCGTGCCCGACATTCACGTGGCGCGGGTGTTCTGCCTGCCGCAGGAGGTCGACTCCGAACTCAAGACCAGCGACTTCCAGGAGCTGCTGGACACCCCAGGCCTGTCGGCGTTGGTCGAGGCCATGGGCGGCATCGAGTTCCCGCGCCAGTGCATCCTGGCGGCGCTCGAGCGCGGCATTTCCGTCGTCACGTCCAACAAAGCCGTGGTGGCGGCCCATTTTGCCGAGCTCGCGGCGGCTGCCGAGAAGTCAGGCGCCTCGCTCATGATCGAGGCCACGGTGGGCGGTGGCATCCCCTGGATCCACAACCTGGAGCGCGTCGCGCGCATCGACGAGGTCAGCTCCTTCTCGGGCATCCTCAACGGCACGACGAACTTCATCATCAGCCAGATGCGTCGCAACGGCGCCGAGTTCGGTGCCGTGTTGGCCGAAGCCCAGCGTCTGGGCTATGCGGAGGCCGACCCGTCGGCAGACATCGACGGCATCGACGTGTGGAACAAGACCATCATCACCGCGAGCCTCGCCTTTGGCGTGGATGCCACCCACGAAATCCCCGCGTGGGGCATTCGCAGCGTGACCAAGGGTGACCTCGAGGCGCTCGACGCCAAGGCGCTCACGGTCAAGCTCATGGCGCGCGGCGTGCGCGAGGCGGGCCGCTATGCCGCCTGCGTGACGCCGGTGATCCTGCGCAACTCCACCATGGAGGCCAATGTCCCGGACAACTACAACATCGCCTCACTCACGGGCGAGACCATCGGCACGCTCAAGTTCTACGGCCAGGGCGCCGGCGGCGATCCCACGGGCAACGCCGTGGTGCAGGACCTCATCGAGCTTTCGCAGGGGTACCGACCCCAGTACCACCTGGGCAGCGACGTCGTGTGGGAGCCGCGCCTGCTCACAAGTGACTGGCTGGTGCGCAGCTCTGCACCGCTGCGCGCGAGCGACCGCGAGGTCGTGCCTGGCTACAAGGCCATCCGCGCCGTCGATCCCGTGGAGGCACATGCGATCTACCAGCGCCTGCTTGCCGACGACCCCGACACGTTCATGGCAGCCGTGCCCCAGGACCTGATCTAGGGCCCGCGACACCGTCCGTTCCGCTCAATCCGAAAGGACACACCCGTGATCAAGATCACCAAGTTCGGCGGCTCGTCCACGGCCGATGCCGGGCAGTTCCGCAAGATCAAAGCCATCATCGAGTCCGACCCGTCGCGCAAGTTCGTCGTCGTGTCGGCCGCGGGCAAGCGCTACAAGGAGGACAACAAGGTCACCGATCTGCTGTACCTGGTGGACGCGCACTGCCAATACCACGTCGATGCCCGGCCGCTGCTCTCCGACATCCGTTCGCGCTATGTGAGCATCGCCCACGAGCTGGGGCTCAGCTACCCGATCGCCGACGAATTCGATGACTTCGCGGCGCACGTGAGCGAGTTCGATACCGAGTACATCGTGAGCCGCGGCGAGTACTTCACCGCACGCCTCATGAGCGAGTGGCTGGGCCTGCCCTTTGTGGACGCCGCCGGTACGGTGCTCTTCCATCATGACGGCACGGTCAACATGGAGGCCACGCGCGAGCGCGTGCGTGCCGAGGCCATGCGCGGCGACGGCTTCGTGATGCCCGGCTTCTACGGCACGACGCCCGAGGGCGACATCAAGCTGCTCTCGCGCGGCGGCGGCGACGTGACCGGCGCCATCGTGGCGAGCTGCATTGGCGCCGACCTCTACGAGAACTGGACGGACGTCTCGGGCTTCCTCACGGCCGACCCGCGCATCGTGGACAACCCGCGCTCGATCCGCCGCATCACGTTCGACGAGATGCGCGAGCTGTCCTACATGGGCGCGAGCGTCCTGCAAGAGGAGGCGATCTTCCCGGTGCGTGCCGCCAACATCCCCATCCGCATCAAAAACACCAACCACCCCGAGGTCCACGGCACCACGATCCGCGAGACCGCCGAGATGGGCGAAGACGAGCCGTTGGTCACCGGCATCGCCGGGCGCAAGGACTTCATGTCGTTCCACGTGCGCAAGAACCACATGGCCGATGCCATTGGCTACATGCGCAAGGTGCTGGGCGTCTTCGAGCGCTACGGCGTGTCCATCGAGCACGTGCCCACCTCCATCGACTCCTTTGGCGTGGTGGTCAACGAGGCCGACGTCAAGGACAAGCTCTTCTCCATCATGCGTGCCATCGAGGAGGAGACCGAGCCCGACGAGCTGCGCGTGCTGGACGACCTGGCCATGATCTCGGTCGTTGGCCGCAACCTGTCGTCTGCCAAAGGCACGGCGGGCAAGCTCTTCAGCGCATTGGGCGAGGCCAACATCAACATCCGCCTGCTCACGCAGTCCGCACAGGAGATCAACATCACCCTGGGCGTGGAGGAAGAGGACTTCGAGGAGGCCATCCGCGTGATCTACAGGACCTTCGTGGACGATTAGCGCTGCGGGCGGCCGGGTTTGTGGATGCGGGGCGCTCCTCATGGGGGCGCCCTTTTTTGGGCCGAAGTCGTGGACGGCGGCGGATGGCGATGGCGTGAACCTACGGTTTCGGGCTGTTTGCCGAGCGTGTTGGCATGTGACGTGCGGGGTATGATGGCCGGAATGTGAGCCGAGCCCCGCGAGACCGTGCGGGCGCCGTGGACATGACGCAGCCGCGTCTCTAGGAAGGGAGCCAACCATGGCAGAGTTTGGCCTGACCAAGCGCGAGGCCTCCGCCCCGCTCGTCAATCGTCGTGCCGACGGCACCGTGAACATCGCGATCCTGGGCGCCACGGGCGTCGTGGGCCAGCAGATGCTGGAGTGCTTGGCGGAGCGCGAGTTCCCGGTGGGGGAGCTCAAGTTGCTTGCAAGCCCGCGTTCGGTGGGCAAGACCGTGGAGTGGGAGGGGCGCACCCTCACCGTCGAGCTCGCCGAGCCGGCTGCGTTTGCCGATGTTGACCTGGTATTGGGCGCCGCGGGCGACGACATCGCCAAGGAGCTGCTGCCCGAGGCCGTGAAGGCCGGCGCGGTGTGCGTAGACAACAGCCATGCGTTCCGTCTGTACGACGACGTGCCCTTGGTGGTGCCCGAGATTAACGGCGAGGACGTCAACTGGCACAACGGCATCATCGCCAATCCGAACTGCGCGACCATCATCGGTCTGCTGCCCGTGTGGCCGCTGCACAAGATCGGCGGGCTCAAGCGCCTGGTCGTGTCTACGTACCAAGCTGCGAGCGGTGCGGGCGCACCGGGCTTGGCCGAGCTCGAGGACCAGCTCGCGCGCTTGGGCCGTGGCGAGCAGATCGAGGAGCCGCGCGCGTTCGCGTACCAGCTTGCGCTCAACCTCATCCCGCAGATCGGCGGCTTTGGCGACAACGGCTATACCTCCGAGGAGATGAAGCTGCAGAACGAGGGCCGCAAGATCTGCCATCTTCCCGAGCTGGCGGTCAATTGCACCTGCGTGCGCGTCCCGGTGCTGCGCAGCCACTCCGAGTCTATCACTGCAGAGTTCGAGCGTCCGGTGAGCGTAGCCGAGGCACGCGCGGCGCTCGAGACGGCGGACGGTGTCCTGCTCGTGGACGATGCTGCCAACAGGCGCTATCCCATGCCGCTGGAGACCTCTGACCAGGACGACGTGTTCGTGGGTCGCGTGCGAGAGGACATCTCTCACCCGGGCGGCATCGCGCTGTTCTGTGCGGGCGACCAGATTCGCAAGGGCGCGGCGACCAATGCTGTGCAGATTGCCGAGCTGCTGCTCAAGTAGGAGCGGGGCCAAGCTGTTCCTGACGGGGTGTCCGATCTGGGCGCCCCGTCTTTGTTGCGGCCGTGGCGGGCGCGCGGCGAGGACATCCAGCGCTCGGGCAGCATCGCGCTGCTCTGTGCGGGCGACCAGGTCCGCATGGGCGCGGTGACCAACGCCGTGCAGATCGCCGAGTTGCTGCTCGGATGGGGGCGGGGCGTGGGGCCGAACGGTTCCAAGCCGATGCGAGGGGGCGTACCTGGTGGGTGCTCTGTCTTTTTTGGCTGTCAGATTGGGCGTTCAGACTGTGGATTTACCGTTCTAGCTGGGCTTTCTTGGTCGTGATACCGGAGGTCTGCATGCCGCCACAGCTATTTTCCAAAAAAGTTGAGATTGGGGCTTGCATTCGGAGGGGGCTTTGGCAATAATGGACTAGCTAGCTGATGAGGCGTAAGCGGATGGTGGGCGTAGCTCAGTTGGAAGAGCGACGGACCGTGGCTCCGTAGGTCGAGGGTTCGAGCCCCTTCGCCCACCCCATCTTCAGCTGGCAGACATAGGATGCGCCCTTAGCTCAGCTGGCCAGAGCAGGGGACTCTTAATCCCAAGGTCCAGGGTTCGAATCCCTGAGGGCGCACCACCGAAAACCGCAGGTCGGAGGCACAATTGCCTCCGACTTTTTTCGTGGCTGCCCGCGTCTTGGTTGCTAACGGTTGCTAAGCCAAAAACGGCGTATGCAGAAACA
>CACXFF010000293.1 GCA_902766805.1 uncultured Coriobacteriaceae bacterium
AAGCCCTTGGTGTAGTCGAACTTCTCCACCGCGCGGATGAGGCCCAGGTTGCCCTCTTGGATGAGGTCCAGGAAGAGCATGCCGCGGCCGACGTAGCGCTTCGCGATGGAGACCACCAGGCGCAGGTTGGCGCTGATGAGGGCCTGCTTGGCCTCCAGGCCGACCTGCTCGATGCGGGTCAGGCGCCGCAGCTCGGAGCGCGTGAGCTCCAGCTCGCCGTCCTCGTAGGCCTCGAGCTTGTCCGCGGCCTCGGCGCCGGCCTCGATCTTCATCGCGAGGTTGACCTCCTCGGCGGCGGTGAGCAGGTCCACCTTGCCGATCTCCTTCAGGTACATGCGCACCGGGTCGCCCGTGAGCATGACCGTGGAGCTGTCCTGGCGGCGGCGCGCCTTGGAGCGGCCGTTGCGCTTGGACTGCTTGGTGGGCTTGGGCGCGGGCGGCAGGTCGGCCGCGGCGGCCTTGGCCTCCAGGGCGTCGGCGTCGCCCTCCAGGTCCTCGTCGTCGAGCTCGGGCTCGTCGGCGTCATCGGCGTCCGGCACGTCGAGCTCGTCTTCCACCTCGCTGCTGATCGTCATGTCGCCAGCGCTGATGGAGACGGACTCGGCCGTGATGGTCACGCCCTTCTTGCGCAGCGCGGAGTAGAAGTCCTCGAGCGTGGCGTCATCCACCTCGACCTCGGCCAACGCGACCTGGATGTCGTCCTCGCTCACCGAATCCTCGACGCGGGCCTGGTCCACCAAGGCCTCGAACGCCGCCTGTACGTCGGGCGCAAAGCTGACGTCCTTCTTTTTGGCCGCGCGCTTGACGGTCTTCTTTGCTTCCGCATCGGTTGTGCTAGCTTTTTTCGTAGCCACGGGCATCCTTTCCACAAAGTACGCCTAGATTAGTAGATGCTACTCCTCTGGCAAAGCGTTTGCAAGCTGGGAACGATCTTTTTCCAATGCCGCGAGGAGCTCGCGCTCACGCTTGCGCAGGCGCGCCCCCTCGCGCATGAGGTCGGAGGCATCCGGGGGGCTCTGCGCCAGCTGCAGCTTGATCTCGCGCACGCGAGAGCGCGTGGACGCCAGCTCCACGCTGTCCAGCAGGAACGCCGCACAGGCCTCGTCGGGAGCATTTGACCCGCTCAGGAAGCGCGCCGACGCGAGGATGTTCGCGGCGTCCGGACACACGGCCTCCGCCGTGGCCAGCGCCTCGGCAGGCGTCGCGTCCTCTGGCATGGCAAGAATCGCCCAAGCGATGGCCTCGTGCCGAGCGTCCGACCAAGATAGGCTGCCGATGCGCTCCTCCTGCCCGCGGAAAAGCTGGGGGTTACGGGAGAGCAGGTCGAGCAGCTCGCACTCCAGCCCCACCTGGTTGCGGTCCTCGGCGCTGATCGCCCGGTACGGATCGTCCTGTAGGCGCGGCCGCGCAGGAGCTGCATACGCGCCCTGGTAGTCATAGGAGCCGTACTCGTCGTAGGGGATGTCGGCGTCGCTGTAGGGCGGCGGCTCCTCGCTGCCCTGTGCCGGCCCGCGCTGCTCGCGCCACCCCTCGTCATCGTAACTGGGGACCTTGGCCTGGCGCACCTTGTCCAGTACCGCCCCACGCTCCAAGCGCAGCACGTCGGCCAAGCGCCCGACATAGGCGTCGAGCAGCGCGCTGCCCTTGAGCGGTGCGAGCAGCTGCGCCATGCTGTCGAGCGCCGAGAGCCTCAGGCCCGGCGTAGACAGGTCGGCTTCGGCGAGGCGCTTGTCAAAGACGAAGTCCAGCAGCGGCTTGGCCTTGCCCTCCAGCTCGGCACGCAGGGCGTCGGCACCGCGCTGGTTGATGAACTCGTCTGGATCGAGGTCGTCGGGCAGCACCACCGCCATGAGCTGGGCCTCGGTCTGGGTCACGTACTGCACCGCACGCTCCGCCGCACGTTGGCCCGCCGCGTCACCGTCGAACAGGCACACGATGCGCTTGGCGAAGCGCGACAGCGAGCGCACGTGGTCGGTGGTGAGCGCGGTGCCGAGCGTGGCGACCACGTTCGTGAAGCCGTGCTCGTGCATCGTGATCGCGTCACAGTAGCCCTCCACCACGTACACGGTGCCCGTGGCGCGAATGGCGTCTTTGGCGCGCTTGAACGCGAAGAGGTGCTTCTTCTTGTGGAAGAGGCGCGAGTCTTTGGAGTTGCGGTACTTGGCCACCTTGGAACCGCTCGTGAGCACGCGCCCGCCAAAGCCGATGATGCTGCCGTGCTCGTCCTCGATGGGGAACATCACGCGGTCGAAGAACACGTCTGCCGATCTGTTGCCGCGCCGGTACGCCAGGTCACAGGCCTCCAGCTCGGCGTCCGTGTAACCGCGTCCGCGCAGGTACTGGACCAGGCGGCCGTGGCCGGGGGCATAGCCGATCATCCAGCGGGCGCACACGTCGCTGTTGAACTTGCGGCCCGCCAAATAGCTGCGGGCGGCCTGGGCCTCGTCGCTGCGCTCGCGGCGCACGACCTTGTGGTAGAAGTCCGCCGCGTCACCCAAGCACGCGACGAGCCGATTGCGGTCCTGGCGCGGGCCAGAACCCCAGCTGCCACGCCGTGGCTCGCTCAGCTCTATGCCCGCACGGTCCGCCAGGTAACGCGCGGCGTCCGGGAACTCCAGATGCTCGCGCTCCATGACGTAGCTGAAGACATCGCCGCCCTTGCCGCAGCCGAAGCACTTCCACACGCCGGTCGCCGGGATCACGTGGAAGCTCGGGGACTTCTCGTGGTGGAAGGGACAGCAGCCCCACCAGTCACGCCCGCGACGGCGCAGCTCGACGGTCTCCCCCACCAACGCCACGATGTCGGTCGCCTGACGCACGCGTTCCTTCTCGTCGTCGGTCATGGGCCCGTCCTCCCATCGCTCGCCCCGCGCCCCTAGTACCAGTACCTACCCAAAGCTCGTCCCGTCCATGCGTCACAAGTCGGCGGAGTCGAGCGCGTCTCCCGGCGCCAGGGCGCGTCCCTCGGCGCCCAAGCGCACCCGCACCTGCTCGATGTTGGCGAGCACCGTGCTCTCCAGCTCGGCAAGCGACGTGAAGACCCGCGGCGCGCGCAGCCAACGCGTGAAGCTGACCGCCACCTCGGCCCCGTAGAGGTCTCCCGCGAAACCCAGCAGGAAGGCCTCCAGGAAAGCCGCCCCCCGCTCGCCTGCGAACTCGAGCGAACGGGGCTCACCCACGTTGATGGCAGCCGGGAAGGCCGTATCGCCCACGTGCACAAAGCCCTCGTAGACGCCCTCCGCCGGCAGGCACAGGCGGCCGTCCACGCTCACGTTGGCCGTGGGGAAGCCAAAGGCCGTGCCCTGTCCGCGTCCGTGCTCCACCCGTCCGCGCACGTAGTGGGGCCTCCCCAGAAGCTCGGCGGCACGGGCGACCGACCCGTCCGCCACCAGCGCGCGGATGCGCGTCGCACTCACCCGCTCGCCCGCGCACGTCGCATAGGGCTCCACGGTCACGTCGAAACCGCGCTCGGCACCCAGCTCGGCCAAGGCCTGCGGGGTGCCCGCCCCCCGCGCGCCCGCGCGGAAGTCCGCCCCCACGTGCAGCGCGCGCAGCGTGCCGCAGGCGCCCAGCTGCTCGTCCACGAAGCGCGGGTAGGGACAAGCGGCCATCTGGGCGTCGAAGGGGATCACGACGACCTCGTCCAGGCCCAGCGAGCGCAGCAGCCGCGCGCGGTCCGCGCAGCCCAGCAGGTCGGGCGGGGCGCTCTCGGGAGCCAGGACGTGGGCGGGGTCCTCCGAGAAGGTGAAGCCCACGGCGCGCATACCGCGCCTGCGCGCGTCCGCCAGCGTTGCGGCGACCAGCGCGCGGTGCCCCTGGTGCACGCCATCGAAGGCACCTATGGTGGCGACGAACTCGCTCATGGGCGGACCCCCTCGATACCCTGAGGGAAATTGACCTCGCAGCACAGGCGCCCGTCCTTCACGCCCCACACGCCCACCAGGCGCGTGCCGTGCACGAGCGCCACGCGCGTGCCCGCGGGCAGGCCGCCCCTCGGCAGGCGCTGGCCCTGAGCCACGCGCAGAGCCTGCTCGTCATCCAGACGGCGCACGGGCAGTCCCAGGGCGACCACCGGGTCCAGTGCACGGGACAGCAGCCGCTCTGTGCCAGCTTCCAGCTCCTCGAGGCTCAGCGCGTCCTCCAGGCTCACGTTGCCCGACGCGCAGCGGCGCAGGGCGCACAGGTGTGCCGCGCAGCCGAGCGAGCGGCCCAGGTCACGCGCGATGGCACGTACGTAGGTGCCCTTGGACACGTGCAGGCGCACGTCCCACACCAGCGTCTCGCCCTCGTAGCGCACGCCCAACAGCGTGGCCTGCAGGACCTCGAAGGGGCGTGGGGCGAGCTCGGGCGCCTCCCCGGCGCGTGCGAGCTCATAGCTGCGCTTGCCGTTCACGGAAATGGCGGAGTAGGCAGGCGGCACCTGCAGGCCCTTGCCCACCAGGGAGGCGACGACCACGGAGGCGACCGCCGGCTCCCCCAGACGTGCCGGCACCGCACAGCTACGCGTGACCGTGCCCTGCGCGTCGTCGGTGTCCGTCTCGCTGCCAAAGGCAACGGAGGCCTCGTAGACCTTGTCGTGGGCCGTGAGCAGGCCCATGAGACGCGTGCCCTGGCCGACGCCCACCACGAGCAGTCCCGACGCGTCTGGATCAAGCGTGCCGGCGTGACCCACGCGTCGCTCCGCGCAGGCACGGCGCACGCGCATCACCACGTCGTGCGAAGTCATGCCGCAGGGCTTGTCGATGGCCACCAGGGCATTGATGCCCGACGTTCCGCGTTTCATGGCCCTCCTTGTGCACTCGGGCGCCCGGCAAGGGCGCCCGCCAGTCTTTCCGCTCTCGTTGGCACGCGCAGTCCGCGAAGCTACACGCGCAAGGCCTTCATGAACGTCGTGTCGGCCGGACCGCCATCCACCAGGGCGCGCAACATGGGCAGGACCACGTCGAGCACCTCGTCGATGCTGCCCGTGGCCGAGAAGCCCGCCGCTGCCCGATGGCCGCCGCCGCCCATGGCGTGGGCGATGCCAGACACGTCATGTACCCCTTTGGAGCGCAGGTTGCCGCGAATCTTGCCGCCCTCGGTCTCCTTCAGGAACAGGCAGACCTCGGCGCCGTCCACCGTGCGCACGATGTCCACGAGCCCGTCGCACTCGTCCTGGCGCGCGCCAGTGCGCTGCAGGTCGGAGAGCTGGCAGTAGCTGTAGGCGATCCTGCCGCGGTCGAAGGTGGTCACACGGCCGAGCACGAGGGCCTGCAGGTGCAGGTACTCCTGACGGAAGCTCTGGTACACGTGCAGCGCCACATCGGCGGGGTTGGCACCGGCGTCCACCAGGGCGCTCGCCACGGCGAAGGCCTCGGGGTCGGCGTTCTGGTACTGGAAGCGCCCCGTGTCGGTCACCAGCGCGCAGAGCAAGTTGGTGGCCATGGCGCTTGTCAGCGGCACCCCCAGACGCGCCGCGTACTCAGCGACGAGCACGCCCGCCGCGGCAGCGCTCGTGCGGTTGAGCTGCACGTCGGCAAAAGGCAGCTCCGCCGGATGGTGGTCCACCACGGCCGTGGCGTGCGAGCGCTCCATCACGCCGCGCGCGTTGCCCAGGCGGTCCGCCGAGGGCAGGTCGACGCAGATGAACAGGTCCGGGATGAAGCGGTAGCCGTCGGGGTGCACGAAGCCGTCCGCGCCTGGCAGGAAGGCATAGATGCGCGGCACCTCGATGCCGTTGTCCGCAAGCATGTTGACCACGTGCTTGTCCGGCCAGCGCGCCTCGATGAGCTGCGAGAGGCCCAAGCCGCTGCCCAGCGCGTCGCCGTCGGGGTTCGTGTGGGCGCACACGACGATCTCGTCCGCGTCCTCGATGAGCCGCGTGAGGGCGTCGAGAAGCTCGCCCTGCCCCGCGCCGTCCGGCAGGCGCTGTGCCAAACAGTCGAGGTTCATGCCGCCTACTCCCCTTCTCCGGCGGGCGCGTCGCCAGAGGCTTCCTCGGCGTCGTCCGCCTGGATGGGATAGCCGAACTCGTCCTTCTCCACGCCCATCGTGGGAGGGACGTTGGCCAGCGCGCGTTCGATGCGCTCGGCTTCGTCGGTGGTGGTGTCGATGCGGAAGACCAGCTCGGGCGTCACGCGCCAGCCCAAGGCATGGCCCAGCAGGCTCCGGATGCGGCCTTTGGCGCGCGTGAGGCCGGCCATGACCTCCTCGTAGCGCGTGGCGTCACAGCTCACGTAGGCCACCAGGCGGCTCTTGTCCACCGACACCTCCACGCCCGTGATGGTGATGAGGTCCAAGTCGGGGTCTGCGACCTCGAACAGGAGGATGGACGCGAGCTTCTCGCGCGCGATCTCGTTCGTACGCCTCGAACCAGCGTTCTGCTTCATGTTGCTCCTTGCTCTGGGGCTGGGACCCGGCACCGCCACGCTCCGTGGCAGGCCGCAGGAGGCCTCGGGGACGCGCGCGGCGACCCCGAGGCCCTCAGCTTACTCGGTGCGGGCGACCTCGACGATGCGGTAGCCCTCGATGATGTCGCCAGGGTGGATGTCCTGGTAACCGTCCAAGCCCAGGCCGCACTCGTAGCCGGCCTTGACGGACTTGACGTCGTCCTTGTAGCGGCGCATGGACGCCAGCTTGCCGTTGTACACCACGATGCCGTCGCGCACGAGGCGCACGCGATCGTCGCGGCCGATCTCGCCCTCGGTGACCATGCAGCCCGCGGCGATGCCGACCTTGGGCACCTTGAAGGTGTCGCGAACCTCGGCCACGCCGGTGGAGACCTCCTCCTCGGTGGGGCTCAGCATGCCGATGCGAGCGGCGTCGATGTCCTCGATGGCCTTGTAGATGACGTCGTAGCAGCGGATCTGCACGCCCACGCGCTCTGCGGCCACCTTGGCCTTGCCCTCCGGGCGCACGCCGAAGCCGACGATGATCGCGTTGGACGCGTCGGCGAGCACGACGTCGGTCTCGGAGACGGCACCGACCGCGGAGTGGATCGTGTTGATGCGGACCTCGGACTGGTCCATCTTGTTGAGAGAGTCCTGCAGCGCCTCGATGGAGCCCTGCGTGTCGCCCTTGACGATGAGGTTGAGCTCTTTGACCTCGGCGTCGGCCATGGACTCGAAGAGGCTCTCCAGCGTGACGTGGTGCGTGCGGTTCTGCTCCTCGATGCGCGCCTTGAGCGCACGGCTCTCGGCCAGGTTGCGCGCGTCACGATCGTCCTGGAACACGCGGAACTCGTCGCCGGCCGACGGCACGGACTGCAGGCCGAGGATCTCCACCGGGTCGGACGGACCGGCCTCGGTCACGGGGTTGCCGCGGCTGTCGAGCATGGCGCGGACGCGGCCGTAGCTCATGCCCGCGACCAGCGCGTCGCCCTGGCGCAGCGTGCCGCGCGAGACCAGGATCGTGGCGACCGAGCCGCGACCGCGGTCGAGCTTGGCCTCGAGCACGTAACCCGACGCGAAGGTGTCGGGGTTGGCCTTGAGCTCGAGCACGTCGGCCTGGAGCAGGACGGTCTCGAGCAGGTCCTCGATGCCGATGCGCTGCTTGGCCGAGATGTCCACGAACATGTTCTGGCCGCCCCACTCCTCGGGGATGACGCCGTACTCGGTGAGCTCCTGGCGCACGCGGTCGGGGTTGGC
>CACXFF010000294.1 GCA_902766805.1 uncultured Coriobacteriaceae bacterium
CCGCGAGGTCGCCCCGCTGGCGCCGCTGCACAACTACGCCGAGGCCGACGTAATCCAGATCTGCCGCGAGATGTTCCCCGAGATCGGCAACGTGGTCGTCGCCGACACCTCGTTCCACTACAACATCCCCGAGCGCGCCTGGCGTTACGCGCTGCCCCGCGACGTGGTCGACAAGCTGCACATCCGCAAGTACGGGGCCCACGGCACCAGCCATCGTTACATCTGGCGTGCGACCAAGGAGTTCCTCGGCGACGACGTGCACAAGCTCGTGAGCTGCCACCTCGGCTCCGGCGCGTCGCTGGCCGGCATCGTGGACGGCAAGGACATGGACACGACCATGGGCCTCACCCCGCTCGACGGCCTCATCATGGGCACCCGCTGCGGCACGATCGACCCCGCCACCGTGGTCTACCTCCAGCGCGAGGGCGGCTATTCCGTGGACGAGGTCGACACGATGATGAACAAGCAGTCCGGCCTGCTGGCGCTCTCGGGCATCTCGTCCGACTCGCGCGACATCGAGGAGGCCGCAGACAACGGTGACGAGCATGCCGCCATGGCGATTGAGATGTTCGCCTACCGCACCGCGCAGCTCATCATGGAGATGGCCCAGGCGATGCACGGCTTCGATACCATGGCCTTCAGCGCGGGCATCGGCGAGAACTCCGACGTCATGCGCCTGGGCGTGGCCAAGGAGCTCGAGTGGATGGGCGTGAAGATCGACGGAGAGGCCAACAAGGTCCGCTCCGACGAAGTCCGCTGCATCTCCACCCCTGACTCCAAGATCCGCGTGCTCGTGGTGCCCACCAACGAGGAGTACATGATCGCGCTCGACGTCGCGGAGCTGCTCGGCTAGGACCCGCAGGCTCCCAACACGTCAGCTTGCGCGCTTCTCGGCCCCGTCCCGGACACTGGCTTGGACGGGGCCGCCCCTATGAATCCTTCGAGATCCTGGGTCTTCTATGAAAACCCTCCTGACGACCGAACAATACAAGCCCTGGACCAACGTCGTGCCAGGGCTCAAGTAAGAGCTTCAGGCACTTGGCCATGACGCACGACCTGTACGAGCGCATGCTGAGCGGAGAGCTCTGAGTGCTTGGACGCTTGGCCGGTGGCGCCGTGTGCGCATTCGATGAAACGGGCCAGCTTGTGTTAGAGTAGTTACTTGTTGTGCGACCGAGGCTTCGACGGCATGCCCCACTTGCTTGCTGCCGCAGCCTGGGCCGAGAGATGTAGGGCCCCTCCAGGCCCTGTGAGAGAAAGGTGGACTGTCATGGTCTCCAAGGAGCGCAAGGCCGAGCTCATCCGCGAGTTCGGCGAGAACGAGAAGGACTCCGGCAACGCCAAGGTCCAGGTGGCCATCCTGTCCGAGCGCATTCGTGAGCTCACCGAGCACATGAAGCAGCACAAGAAGGACTTCCACACCCGCCGTGGCCTGCTGATGCTCGTCGGCAAGCGTCGTCGTCTCCTGAGCTACATCAAGAAGAACGACATCAACGAGTACCGTGAGCTCATCGCCAAGCTCGGCATCCGTGACAACATCCAGTAAGTTTGGTAGGACGGTGGGGCGCCCCAGGACATGCGGGCGCCCCGCTTCATGTGCGCCTCTGGCTCGCTCGTGAGCCAGAGGCGCTTTGCGGAGGCCCAGGGGCAGACGCCCCATCCCACACAACCAGAGGGCCCCGCGAGACGGCCCGCCTGCAAAGGGGCAGGCGGAGATAAGGGGAAAGAACACATGCTCGTCACGCACGAATTCGACCTGTACGGCAAGCACTACAAGCTCCAGACGGGCGAGCTCGCCAAGCAGGCCACCGGCGCCTGCGTCGTCAGCCAGGGCGACACCACCGCCCTCGTCACCGTCACCGTGTCCAAGGAGCGCAAGGACTACGACTTCTTCCCGCTGACGGTCGACTTCATCGAGAAGATGTACGCCGTGGGTCGCATCCCGGGCGGCTACCTCAAGCGCGAGAGCCGTCCCTCCGAGAAGGGCACCCTCACCGCGCGCATGATCGACCGCCCGCTGCGTCCGTCCTTCCCGGACGGCTTCCGCAACGAGGTCCAGGTCGTCGCCACCAGCCTGGTGGCCGACCAGGTCAACCCGATTGACGCCATCTGCACGATGGGCGCCTCCGCCGCGCTCACCGTCGGCGGCGTGCCCTTCGAGGGCCCGCTGGCCTGCGTGCGCATCGGCCGCGACCGTACCACCCACGAGTATCTCGTGAACCCCACCTATGAGGAGCGCGACAACTCCGACCTCGACCTTGAGCTCGCCGGCACGGCCGACTTCATCTCCATGCTCGAAGCCGCCGCCGAGGAGCTCTCCGAGGAAGAGATGCTCGACGCCATGCTCTTCGGCCAGGAGGCCATCGGCGCCTTCTGCGAGCAGCAGCAGGTCTTCTTCGACAAGGTCCGCGAGGCCAACGGCCCGTTCCCGGTGCGCGAGTACGTGCTCGACGAGCCCGTCGCCGAGGTGCACGAGCGCGTCTTCGCCCACATGGACGATATGTCTGCCGCGCTGCACGACGCCGACAAGCTCTCCCGCATCTCGAAGGTCGAGGCCCTCAAGTCCTCGATCCGCGAGGAGTTCAGCGCCGAAGAGCAGGAGCGCTGGAGCCGCGAGCTCAACGTCGAGCTCAAGGGCCTGGAGAAGCACGCCATGCGCCTCATGGTCGTGAACGACGGCGAGCGCGTGGACGGCCGCACGGCCGCCGAGGTGCGCCCGCTGATGGTCAAGCCCGACTACCTGCCCCTGGTGCATGGCTCCGGCCTGTTCCAGCGCGGCCAGACCCAGGTGCTCTCCATCTGCACCCTGGGCATGCTCAACGAGTGGCAGCGCCTGGACACCATCGAGCCGGTCGACGGCAAGCGCTACATCCACCACTACAACTTCCCGCCCTACTGCACGGGCGAGACCGGCCGCATGGGCGCCCCCAAGCGTCGTGAGCTCGGCCACG
>CACXFF010000295.1 GCA_902766805.1 uncultured Coriobacteriaceae bacterium
CATAGCCATAGTGCTCAAGGGTGTAGCCGCCAAAGACGCGCACGACGTTGGCCATGAGCAGCACGAGCAGGATGACGCTCGGCAGCTCCTTGAGCATGCCGGTGAGCTGCGCGCGCAGCCAGAGCAGAGGATGAATGCGCCGCAGGGACCACACCTGGCGCCAGGTGAGCGTGCGATGGGCAAGCTTCTCAGCGCAGGTCAGCAGGTCGCGCCCGAGCTTAACCAGGCTCGTGCCGTAGAAGTGCCAGCGCAACCACAGCAGCAGCGCGAGATAGGCCGCCGCCAAGGTCACGGGGTACGAGAGGTGCACGAGCTCGAGCGCGTAAACGATGTTGATCACGCTGAAGTTGCCGAAGATGATGTACACCATGAAGCGCTCGCACAGACGGAAGTTGTCGAGGCGCTTGCGCAGGGCCCATGCCGGCAGCGCAACCATGACGATGAAATAGGCGGCGATGATGGCCGTGCACTGGAAGACGGTGAGCACGTTCATGGTGATCGGGGCTTGCATCTATGCCTCACCCCTTTCGAACAGGCGGATGGCGTCCAGCGTGGCCTTGTCCACCGTCACCGAAGAGTTCTTGAGCTCGTCAAGCACGTCGAAGAAGGCGTCGCGGTCGCGTCGGACATAGAGCACCTGCAAGCGGCAGGTGTAGTACGAGAGCATCTCTCCGTGCACCTCGCGGTCACGGGCGATCCATAGGTCGGCCGCGTCCTCGTCGCCGACCTGCTGCAGGCGCAGCGTGAGGGACTCATAGTGCACGGGCTGCATCTCGCTCGGCGCCTCCTCGTAGAAGACGCTGCCAATGCGCTCCATGTTGCGCACGAGCTCTTCGGTCTCGAGCGGCGTGAAGATGCCCTGCTTGAGCGCCGTCTCGACTTGGTCCAGGTAGCGCGTGCAGCCGTCGACGACCAGCATGCGGCGCACGTACTCGCGGTCTTCGTCGAGCACCGTCTCGTGGCCTTCGGCACGCGCGCGCTCGATGGCGTAGTCCACGACGCGCTCCGACCCCTCCACGTCCTCGAGCACCTGCAGGTAGAGCTTCTGGGTGTCGGAACGCAGCTTGTTGACCGCGTCGGACAAGTAGCTCGCCGCATAGTGGGCGCTCTCGGAATCGTCGGACGCAAGTGCCTCGGAGATGGAGGCGAGCGAGGCGTTCATCTCGCCCGAGAGCACGTTGAGCATGAGCGAGCGCAGGTGATAGTCATCCGTGACCGAGACCGCCTCGGTGAGCGGAGCTATGTTCATCTCGTGCTCGGGATCGGCCTCTTCGGCAGGCTTGACGCGCGCTTTGGAGAAAATGACGTCGGCCACGTCCACCGGCTTGCGGAACACGACGTTCTTGAGCAGCCACGAGAGGCCAAAGAACAGCGGGCCAGCCACGGGGCAGCCGATCATCACGAGGGTGTTGAGCACGATGCGCAAAGGGCTGTACTCGCTCTGCGCCGCATCCACCGAGCTCACGATCGCGGGCCCTTCGGTCACGATATCGGGACGGTCGTCCAGCACGCGCGTCTGGAAGCCAGCCTCCACGTCCTGGACGCCCTCTCCCTGCACGGGCTCATCGGGCTGGGTGTCCTGCTCCTCGGCGCTGGGAACCTCCACCGTCCCAACAGGCGGGAGGTCGGCTCCCGGCGCGTCCTCTCCCCGCTTATCCTCACCCAGTGCGGCTCCATCGGGCTCGGACTCCTGTTCCGCGGCAACATCGTCCTGCGGCGCTGCCGCATCCTGACTGCTGGGCTCGGCACCGTCGGAGGGCGGGGCGAACAGCGCCTCGAGGGCTGCCGTGGCATGGGCATCCACCAGATCGTCCGTAGGCACTGCAGGTTCCACGCCCTGTGCTTGTGCCGACAGCACAGCAGGTTCCACGCCCTGCGCTTGTGCCGACAGCACTGCAGGTTCCACACCCTGCGCTTGTGCCGACAGCACTGCAGGTTCCACGCCCTGCGCTTGTGCCGGCGCATCGGCAGGCAGCGCCTCGGACCCGCCACGCTGCCCCTGTGCGGCACGATACCTCTCCAACAGCTCCGCGCGCGTCTCCTGGGCCTCCTCCTCCCGCCTCTTGCGCATGAGGGGCGAGACCAGCAGACCCACGATGAGATACGCGATGGCCACCAGCAGGTTGAGGACGAGCACCACGATGAGGGGAAGCGACGGCATGGTCTAGCCCACCTCGATGATCTCGCTCGGATACCCCAGGTCGGCGAAGCGGCCCAGCACGATCTCCGCCGATTGGGGCGTGGCATTGGAAAGCAGGACGAAGACCGCGTCGTCGCGATCGTCGCGCACGCCGATGTAGTCTGCAGCGCGCATCTTGGAACGCAGCTTCTTCTCGACCTCTGGCAGGTCCTCGCCCCGCGTCGTGACCTCCAGAAGCACGCTGGGTGCCAGACCCTGGGCGCCTGCGCGCTTGTACATCTGACGGATCTTCTCGAAGGCCTCGTCGTCGAGCACGGTCTCGGTACCCGGCACGATGCGCTCGGAGTTGAGCAGCTCCAGACTGCGATTGGCGCGTACGACCGCCTCTTGGATCAGCGCGCAGGTGACCGTGAGCACGTTGGCCTGTGAGAGCGTCATGCGGTCCCAGGGCACATCCCACACCAAGATGAGGATGATCGGGTTGTCCTCGGAGTAGATGCAGTAGGCCATCGACGGCAGCTTGGGATCCATGGTGCGGTTGATGAACACCTGGTGATGGGCGACTGCCTCGGAAAGCGCGCCAAGGTCTTGGTAGCGCACCGAATTGCCCAGACGGCGCGCCGGCTCGCTCGTCGCCGCGAAGAGGCGCGCGTACGGACCGAAGGACACCTGGTAGAGCGCCACGTCATTGGATTGCATCAGGCGCGCGACCACCTGCGCGGCGTCGAAGAGCACCGCGGTGTCCTCGGCGTGACTCAGCTGGCTCGTGATCTCGTACACACGGCCCAGCGAGTCCTGTTGGTTGACCAGCTGTCCTTCCAGGACCTTCTTCATGCGCACGTTCTCGTCGTTGATGCGTATCGCGTCGTCACGGCGCTCGCTCATGTACGCGACCTCTTCGGCCGCTTCCTCGCGCACCGTGTTGATGGAATCGCGCAGGCGGCCCACCGTGAGGCCCACCACGAAGATCTGGGCCACCCATACGTAGGTGCGCAGGTCGATGGCCACCGCCCATGCGCCCTCGGCCATGAAGCGCGCGAAGAGGTAGCCCACGAGCGACAGCAGCGCCGAGAGCATCGCCTGGTTCTGTCCGAACATGACGGCGAAGAGCAGCGTATAGAGCAGGTAGAAGTCGAAGGCTGCGAGCACCTCGTTGTTCGCCGAGGCCCCCGTCAGGAAAAACGCTAGCCCAAAGCAGACGAAGTTCTCGAACGTGGGGACCACGCCACCGAACACGTCCCAGAAGCGCTGGACCAAGCGGGCGAAGCTGTTGCCCGGCGCGTCCACGCCCTTGAGGAAGTGACGGGCGTGACTCTTGAGATACGAGACGATCTGCGGGATGACGTCGGCCAGGCGATGGTGGACGCGTAGGTCGAACTCCACGCGCGCCACTTCGCCCGAAAGCACGATGCGCCGCTGCAGGCCCGCAGGATCGGCCGCCACGTCGCACTCCCCGCCCAGGGCCGCCTGCACGAGATCGGCCACTTCGCCCTCGTCCACGACCTCACCCGAGGAGATGTGGTACACGGTGCGCTCGTGGCCTTGGGCCAAGCACACGCGGTACACCGCCTCCACCGCGTCGGAGACGAAAAGGGGGCTGAAGATATGGTTCTCGTTGGCATAGAGCTTGCCCGAGCGGAAGGCCTCGAGACAGAAGTTGGTGACGCACTCGCTGCGCAGCTGGTTCTCCAACGGCAGGGAGTACACGTGGTCCATGCGCA
>CACXFF010000296.1 GCA_902766805.1 uncultured Coriobacteriaceae bacterium
GGCGTGCAGACCCATACGATCCCGCAGTTCAACGCGCTTTGGGATCTTTGGCATGACCACCTCGACTTCGTGCTGCTCTCCATCCACCAAGTGGGCGACCTCGAGTTCTGGACCGGTGAGTTCCAGGAGGGTCGCAGCCAGGAGGAATACAACCGCGCCTACTACCAGGAGCTCTACGATGTGGCGACCAGCTTCGAACACTGGAGCGCGCTCGCGCACGTGGACCTCATCAAGCGCTACGACCCAGCGGGCATCCAGGGCTTCCCGGCTCATCGCGACCTCGTGGCCGCGACGCTCGAGCACGTGATCGCGCAGGGCAAGGGCATCGAGCTCAACACCTCGAGCGTGCGTTATGGCCTGGCCGACTCCCAACCCGCCCGCGAGATCCTCGAGCTCTACCGCGACCTCGGCGGCACGGTCATCACCTTGGGCTCCGACTCCCACAAGCCCGAGCACCTCGGTGCCTACCTGCGGCATTTCCAACGCTATCTGGCCGACCTCGGCTTCGAGGGCTTCTGCACCTACGACAAGATGCAGCCGACCTTCCACCCGTTCGAGCGCTGACGGAGCTTGGCGCATTTCCCTCCAAGGCAAGCCAGCCGCCCTCAGGTCCGAGTTGAGGGCGGCATTTTTTGAGGAAAGCGTGCCAATGCGCCAATGTGCTATACTCGCTATACGTACAAGGAGGCATGCCATGGAAGCAGCGATTGCGCAGGCGTCGAACCCCACAAAGAAACGTCAGGGCATGATGTCCCAGGTCAACGCCCGGATTGAGACCGAGACCAAACGCGAGGCAGATGCAGCGTTTGCCGGCGCTGGCATTGCGCCGAGCGAGGCCATCCGGGCGCTGTACGCCAGGGCGGCTGCCCTTGGCAGCTCGCTCAGGTCAGTCGGGGACTTGGTCGTTGATGGCGACAACGACGCTGCAACCCAGAGCTCACGTGAGGCGACCTTTGAGCGTGCGACGCATGCTTTCGAGGACGTGCTTGCGAGTTATGGGTTCACGGTTGACGTGGGGAGCTTTGCGCCCATGACCGAGCAAGAGATAGAAGAGGCAACGTATCAGGACTTTTTGGCAGGTGGTGCACGGTGACGCAGCCCGCGGAGAGGATACTGCTTGATACGAACGTCTGGCTTGATGCTTTCTTGCCGGAACGCGCCCCCAAGAGCGTGGCCCGGGAGCTCATCGCGCTCGCATTGAGGGCCAACGTCGGCCTTCTCTATCCCGTGCATGTTGTTGCTGACGTGTTCTACCTCGCCTTTATTGACATCAAGCGCCTTTTGCGCGGGCAAGGCCCAGACGAGCTGGTCGCACAGGCGGCGCGCACGACGGCTTGGGAGTATGTGAACAGCATGCGCGAGGTGGCCACGGCGGTTGGTGCCGACAACAGCGACGTGTGGCTGGCAAGTAAGTGGGAGCCCTTGCACGGCGACATCGGGGACAACTTGGTGCTTGCCGCCGCCAAACGCGCGCAGGCAGACTACGTGGTGACGAGCGACAGGCAGCTTCTGTCTCACGCGGCGCTTGTCGGAGTCGTAGCCGTTCCTCCCGAAGACATGCTTGCCGTGCTGAAGACGCTACGGTAGGGGACTGCGCACCCACAAGGCTACACGCGTTGCCAAGGGCCAATCTTTGGCACGTCAACGTGACGTGACGCCCGAGAGCTATGCGCCGGCCTGACGGTCCCAAAGCGACTCGTGGGTGCTGCCTACCTGCGCCAGCTCGGCGCGTGCGCCGTCCTCCACGATCGCAACGCCCTCGAGCACCACGACGCGGTCGAGTGCCGCCACAGTCGAGAGGCAGTGGGCCACCACGATGCTCGCGCATCCGCGCATCAGGTTCTCGAGCGCGCCTTGCACGAGGGTCTCGGACTCGGAGTCGAGCGCCGAAGTCGCCTCGTCGAGCACCAGGATCGTGCAGTCGGCGATTAATGTCATATAGCACATTATTACGCGCATAAAAATGTACTATACTCCATTTGTCGAATGATTGGAGAAGCTTTGGAACGTAGCGCGATGCAGCAGCTGACCGAATGGAGGGACAGAGAGGACCGCAAGCCGCTCCTCCTCTTCGGTGCCCGTCAGGTGGGCAAGAGCTACCTCATCGAGCAGTTCGCGAAGGAGAGCTTCGAGAGCTACGTCCTGCTCAACCTCGAGGAGGATTCGAGACTCGCTCGAGCCTTCGACGGGAGCCTCGATCCCGGCAACGTCATCTCGAACCTCAGCCAGATCATGGGGCTTCCCCTTGACGTGAAGGGAATGCTCTACGTGTTCGACGAGATTCAGGTGTCCAACCGGGCACTGACGGCGCTCAAGTACTTCCAGGAGTCCGGTTTTCCCCATCCGGTCATCGCCGCGGGGAGCCTCCTCGGCGTCGCGGTCAACCAGAAGGACTACTCGCTGCCGGTCGGCAAGGTCAACACCATGGTGCTCCACCCGATGACCTTCGACGAGTTCATGGTGGCGACGGGCAACGCCCTCATGCTGGAGGGAATCCGGGAGGCCTATGCCGAGCGGCGCTCCTACCAGCTCCACGACCAGGCGATGGACCTCTATCGCACGTACCTGCTTGTCGGGGGCATGCCCGAGGCCGTGGCGGCATATGCGGCGAGCGGCGATGTCCGCGACGCTGCGCGCGTGCATCGCGACATCCTCAACCCCTACCTCGCGGACATGGCCAAGTACGCGCCAAGCCCCACCGACGTCGCGCGTGCACGCGACGTGTGGAAC
>CACXFF010000297.1 GCA_902766805.1 uncultured Coriobacteriaceae bacterium
AAGCCATAGGGCGCCCTCGCGCATGAGGCGCTTGCCGAGCCCCAAGCCGCGCGCGGCGGCTGTCACCACGAGCAGCACGATCTCGCCGGCTTGCCCGCTCTGCTCGACCGCTCGACCGAGCAGAGCGTTCTCTGCTTTCAGGACGATGTCGGCGTTGTCGATGCCAGGCTCGCGCATCCGCTCCCAGAGCTGCTGGCCGGACGCGCAGGCCTCGTCCCTGAGGGCGTAGGGGTGGTTTTGCCCGTGAGCCTCTTGCACGAGCACCACGCCTAGGACCTGGCCGTCATCGTCGGTCGCCACGAGGCCCGCGTCGCTGTGCGAGAGGTGGGTGCAGAGCTCGGCTTTGCCCAACAGCTCTGCGTTGTCTCCGGTCCCGGCATACCAGAGGTCGCTGACCTCCTGTGCCAGGATGCCGAGGTCGTCGGTCTGGAGCGCGCGGATGTGCATGTTCTCTCCCTTGGCTCGTGCGCGCGGCGGTCGTCGACACACGCGGGTTACGCTCCACAGTCTACAGGGGATCGCGTGCGAGGGCGTACGGGACAGGTCATGGGAAGCGATCGGTAACGCAAGGACGACGGCGCGCGGCGCTTGGGCGGGTCCTTTGTTGCCAAGGCATGACAAAGCGACTAAGGTTTGTGTGCAACACAAGGAGCGATTCCGTGACGTGCGTCCGCCAGGCCACGTCCGTCTGCGGCAAAGGATGGTGGGAACATGCAGGAAGAGGCCAAACCGCGCAAGCTGGAGAAGAACCTAGGCTTGGCGACCGCGACCTCCATCGTGGTGGGTTGCGTGATCGGCGCGGGCGTGTTCTTCAAGCCCTATGCCATCTACCAGGCCACCGGCGGCGCGCCGGGCATGGGCATCATCGCGTGGGTCGTCGGCGGCCTGATGTCCATCTTCGCAGCGCTCACCTTCGCCGAGGTCGCCATCCTCATCCCCCGGACCGGCGGCATGGTCGCCTACCTGTCTGAGGCCTTTGACGAGCGCCTGGGCTTCCTCGCGGGCTGGATGCAAGTGGTGATCTTCTACCCGAGCTTCCTCGCGGGCTACGGCGTCAAGGTGGGGTCGGAGCTTGCCGAATACCTGGGCAAACAGTTCGAGTTGCCCATCGCGCTCGCCGTCATCGTATTGCTCGTGGCGATCAACGCTATGGGTTCGCGCGCGGCGGGCGGCATGCAGGTCGTCTCGACCGCTTGCAAGCTCGCCCCGCTCGTGCTGCTCATCGCCTTTGGCTTCCTGTGGGGCGAGGGCGGCCACCCCATCCTGACCCCGCTGGTGGGGGAGGGCAAGAGCGTGCCGGGCGTGCTCGGGTCCACCCTGCTGGCCGTGCTGTTCGCCTTCGAGGGTTGGACGAACGTCGGCGCCATTGCGGGCGAGATGCGCGACCCCGCTCGTGACCTGCCGCGCGCCATCGTGGGCGGCGTGTCCATCATCATGGCCGTCTACCTGCTCATCAACGTCGCCTATCTTTGGGTGATCCCCGCCGACCAGCTCATGAACCTGGAGTCCCCGGCGTCGGCGGTGGCCATCCAGCTCTTTGGGCCGGCGGGCGGCAACCTCATCAAGGTGGGCATCATCGTGTCGGTCATCGGCGCGGGCAACGGCTTCCTGATGTCCGGATCGCGCGTGGCCTACGAGCTCGCCGAAGAGCGCACCCTGCCCGGCAGCCGTTGGCTGTCCCAGCTCAACGACAGGTCCGTTCCCGCCAACTCCGTGATCCTGGTCGGCGCGTTGGCCTGCATCTACTCCCTGAGTGCCCAGTTCGACCTGCTCACCGACCTGGGCGTCTTCTCGTGCTGGGTGTTCTACACGCTGACCTTCGCCTGCGTGATCCACCTGCGCCGCACGCATCCCGACTGGCCGCGCAGCTATCGCGTGCCGGGCTACCCCGTGGTGCCGCTGCTGGCCATCGCGAGCGGCCTGTACGTGATCGCCAGCCAGCTCTTCTTCTCGGGCACGGGCGCGCTGATTATGTCGCTGTGCAGCGTGGGCCTCACCTTGGTCGGCCTGCCGGTGTACTACCTCGTGCGCCGACATCAGGCGTAATACCGTTCGCATCGCATACCGTTATCAAGGGAGTTTTTGGTGCTCCCCTGTGTCATCATGAGATGGGTTCTGTTTACACATTGAACGTACGGTCGGTCAATCGAGGAGCTTGGCACATGGAAGACATCAAGCATCCGCTCAATCGCAGCATCGCGTTTGGTGGCGTCTGCTTCATCCTCCTGTTTGCCCTCGTGTTGGGTGTCGCGACCTTCGTCAATTTCCACATGGCCCTCTACGGGCAGTTCGAGCAGCAGTTGACCGACATCCTGGGATACGTGGACGCCCACATCGACCACGATGACCTAGAGGCCTGCGTGCGCACAGGCGAGGAGTCCGACAAGTACCGCGCGCTCAAGGCCTTCGAGGACGATGTCTACACCACCCACAACATGCATTTCCTCTATACCATCATCCCCATCCACGACGAGCAGGGTTGGGGCGTCCAGAACGTGCTCACGGCCCTCAACCCCGAAGAGTACGCCGCTGGCGAGGGGGAGCTCTTCTACCTCAACAGCCTCCACTACGACATCTACACGCCCGAGCAGATTCAGAAGTTCCAGCGCATCATGGACGCTGGCGTGCTGACCTTCTCCGAGACGCCGTCGGAGTACGGCTTGGACTACACGGCCATAATGCCGCTGAAAAACTCGCGTGGAGAGGTGTTTGCCCTGATGTGTTTGGACAAGCCCGTGGAGCAGATCCGGGACGTCCTGATGCGTGACACCATCATCCACCTGCTGTTGGTGGCGGTGCTCGGCCTCGTCGTGACCGTCATCTTCATGTTCTGGATCCGCTCGAACGTCACGAAGCCCATCCTGCTACTGGAAAAGAGCGTGGTGGAATTCGCCAACGTGAGCCACGACCAGAGCGATCCCTCCAAGCTGGTCTACGAAGAGCCCCCCATCGATACGGACAACGAGGTGGAGATGCTCTCCCATGCCGTGACCAAGATGGCGAGCGACCTGCGTGACTACGCGCAGAACCTGGTCGACACCCAGGGCCAGATGGTGAGCATGCAGACGCTCGTGGACGAGATGAACAGGTTGGCCCACCACGACGCCCTCACGCAGGTCAAGAACAGCACCGCATACGCGGCCACCGAACAGCAGCTCAACCAGCAGATTCGGGAGGGCGCGGCGCGCTTTGCCCTCGTGATGACGGACCTCAACCGCCTCAAGCAGGTCAACGACACCTACGGCCATGAGTACGGGGACGACTATTTGGTGGGCTTTGCCCAGCTGCTCACGGGCTCCTTCCCGACGTCGACGGTCTACCGCATCGGTGGTGACGAGTTCGTGGTCGTGTTGGAGGGCGAGGACTACGAGCGGCGCGAAGACCTCTGCAACGACCTGCGCATGCAGATCCGCGAGCTGACCGAGGACGAGAGCCGACAGCCTTGGGCGCGCATCTCTGCGGCCGTCGGCCTGGCGACGTACAAGGAGTCCGACCGCAGCGTGGACGACGTGTTCAAGCGTGCCGACGTGCGCATGTACGAGGAGAAGCGTCACCAGGGCTCCGGTCGCTAGGGCTCATGTCTCCTGGCTAGGCCACTCGCCCTGTCGCGGCACCCCTCGTCACCTGTGCTGTAATGGGCTGTCTTCCGTAGCCTGTCACGTGGTGTGGAGTTTCTTGTCTCTGACAGGTGAGGAACTCCTGCCAAATCCTTCGGGCGGGCCGTTTGGGCCGAGAACCTCACCTCTGGCAGGTGAGGAACTCCTGCCAAATCTCCCAACCGGGCCGTTTGGGCCGAGAACCTCACCTCTGGCAGGTAATCTTCTCGATGCAGCCTGGTGTTGGCAGCCTTCTCGACATCGGCATCTCGTCCACGGGGGCAGCCGTCTGCCGCTCACCAATCCCTCGTCCACGCCGTGCCCGCGCGGGCATACGCTATAGGGCGTTCAACCTTTTGGCACGGGGCTGCCGTTCTGTTGCCAAGGTACCGACATAGTTGGAAGGAGTTCCCATGGCAAACCCTGAGCGTGTGAAGAACGTGGTCCTCGTCGGCACAGCCGGCGTGGGCAAGACCATGCTGGCCGAGGCAATGCTGCACCTCACGGGCAAGACCTCCCGTCTGGGCGGCCACGCCGGCACCAAGCCCACGCTGGACTATGACTCCCAGGAAGGCGCGCGCGGCTTCTCCATCTCTACCGCCACGGCTCCCGTCATGTGGGAAGGCACCCGCATCAACGTGCTGGACGCCCCCTGCTACCCCGATTTCGTCGGCGACGCCTACACCGCCATGGCTGCGAGCGAGACGGCTCTCTTCATGGTGGACGCCGATGGTCCCCAGACCACCACGACGCGCCTGTGGTACGCGGCTGAGGACCTGTCGCTGTGCCGCGCCATCTTCGTCAACCGCCTGGACAAGCCCGAGTCGGACTTCGAGACCTGCATGGAGCTGCTGCGCGACCGCTTCGGCAACCGTCTGGGCGCCGTGACCATCCCCTGGGGCCTTGGCGAGGACTTCCAGGGCGTCATCGACGTCGTGCACATGACGGCCCGTCACCTCGTGGACGGCAAGCCGGTGGAGGAAGAGATTCCCGAGGACTACCTCGACGCCGCTCAGGAAGCGCACGAGACGCTCGTGGACCTCGTGGCCGAAGCCGATGACGAGATCATGATGAAGTACCTCGAGGGCGAGGAGATCACGCAGGAAGAGCTCGAGGGTCTGCTGGGCAAGGCCATCCGCGACCGCGTGTTCGTGCCTGTCTTTGCCGGCAGCTGCGTGCAGGAAGAGGGCGTCATCTCCTTCATGAACGCCGTCGTCGCCTGGTTCCCCGCGATGGCCGACTTCGGCCGCATCCCGCTGGTCAACGGCGAGCAGCTCGACATCTCCCCCGACGACGACCGTCCCGTGGCCTTCGTCTTCAAGTCGCTGCAGGATCCGCAGAACGGCAAGCTCTCCTTCCTCAAGGTCCTCGCCGGCACCCTCAAGCCGGGCCTGGAGCTCGTCAACGCGCGTACCCGCAAGGGCGAGCGTCTCGGCCACCTGTACCTCATGACTGGCCGCGAGACCACCGACATGAAGGAAGCCGCCGCGGGCGACATCGTGATCGTGCCCAAGCTCGATGCCCAGACCGGCGACACCCTGTCCGTGACCGGTCAGGTCGAGGCCGCTGCCTTCCGCTTCCCCAACAGCCTGTACCGCATCGCCATCGAAGCCGACCAGCGCGGCACCGAGGACAAGCTCGCCACCTTCCTGGACCGTGCCGCCTCTGCCGATCCCACGCTCACCATCACCCACGACGAAGAGACCAACCAGACGGTCATCTCCGCCATCGGTGAGGCCCAGGTCTCCGTCCTGCTGGACCGTCTGGAGGACCGCGCCGGCATCACCGCGCACCTCGTGCCGCTGCGCATCCCGTACCGCGAGACCATCCGTCGCACCGCCTCCGCTCAGGGCCGCCACAAGAAGCAGACTGGCGGCGCTGGCCAGTTCGGCGACTGCTACCTGCGCCTCGAGCCCAACCCCGGCGGCGGCTACGAGTTCCTCGACGAGGTCGTCGGCGGCGCCATCCCGCGCGGCCTGATTCCCGCCGTGGACAAGGGCGTGCAGGAGACCATGAAGAACGGCGTGCTCGCCGGCTATCCGATGATTGACATCAAGGTCGCCTGCTACGACGGCTCCTACCACCCCGTGGACTCCAACGAGATGGCCTTCAAGACCGCCGCGCGCATCGGCTTCCAGAAGGCCTGCGAGCAGGCTGAGGTCGTGCTGCTCGAGCCCATGGCGCACCTCAAGATCACCGTGCCCGACAGCTACGCCGGCTCCGTGATGGGCGACATCTCCGCCAGCCGCGGCCGCGTGGAGGGCATGGCCGCTGCCAAGGCCGGCGAGACCGTGGTCGAGGCCACCGTGCCGTACGCCGAGGTCACCGACTACGCCACCCGCCTGCGCTCTCTGTCGCGCGGCACGGGCGAGTTCGAGCTGGAGATGAGCGGCTACGAGCAGGTGCCGCACAACGTGCAGCAGAAGCTCGCCGAGGAGTATCAGGCCAGCCGCGTCTCTGGCAAGTAAGCCTGTCCCATATCACGTCCGATCCAGGACCCTGGCCTCGCGCTGGGGTCCTTTTTTGTGCGTGCTGGGGGGTTGGCGCGGGGCTGGCGGGGCCAGGCTGGGTCGTTGGGACTGGTGCGGGTCGCTGCCAAGCGTTGGATCGGGGAGATGGGTGCTGTCAAAGCCTCGTGAGCTCGGTGAGCCTGGGCTCCGCTGGCGGCGTCATGCGTTGCAGTCGCCTGGCCAGATGGTGGCTTCGTGCTGGGTGCAGTTCGCAATTCGCGGTCTTGGACTTCGCTTAGAGCTTACAGATTGATTTTGATTAGTGCTGATAAATGGCATTACTATGTGATGATATAGTCAAACTCATATATATGTAAGCAAGTTATGATTGTAAGCAGTTGAGCGTTGACTGACGACTATGCATCGCCTGCGTCAAACGATCATTCGAGCTATACTATGTTTAAAGATACGATGCACTTAGTGTATCTATTTAATGAAATATGTTTCCGTATTACGTACGGAAAACAAGAGATATTAGGGGACTACGATGTTGACACGTGCTACGAAGCCAACGAACAGCGCTAATCGCAGTACACGCGACGGCAAGCGGCCTTCGCTGTCGCACAAGCTGCTCTCCTTCCTGGTTTCGCTCTCCATGGTCAGTTCCACGGTGCCTGTGGAGGCACTCGCCGCTGCGACCAACGGCTCGGCCAGTGTGAAGGTGGACGATCCCACCTTGCAGGACGCCATCGACAGCGGTGCCGTGACCATCTCGGGCGACGGCACCGTGATCAACGGTGACGGCACGGTGACCGTCGGCGATCCGCAGCAGCAGGAGTCTGCCGATCCGACGTCCGAGGCGGCGCCTGCGACGGCGCCCGCGACCGGCCAGACCGACCAGCGCCATGTGCTGCAGCAGTCGTTCACCGCGGCGGACGGCAACACCTGGCAGGTGGAGCTCTCGTACACCGACGCGGCGGCGATTCCCGAGAACGCCCAGCTCAAGGTCGTGCAGAGCGTGGCCACGCCCAAGGACCTGCGCGAGCGTCCCGACCTGTACAAGAACCGCCCGGGCGAGCACGAGCGCTTCGTGTCGCCTGCGCTCTTGGCCGAGCAGCAGGCGGCGCTGGACCGCATGCTGGGCGTGGGCGAGGACGACTACCGCTTCTATGCGGACTTCCTGA
>CACXFF010000298.1 GCA_902766805.1 uncultured Coriobacteriaceae bacterium
ATCTACTTCGCCATTTGCTGCCTGTTCGCGTGGGCGCTGGGCGCCTTCAACAGGCGCTTCGAGTACGAGAGCCGTCCGCGCACCATCAAGGGGGTGGAGCTGTGAGCATCATCGAAGTCTCGCATCTACGCAAGGAGTATCCCAACGCCACACCGCTCAAGGACGTGAATGCCACGGTGGAGCGTGGGGAGGTCATTTCCATCATCGGCCCGTCCGGTACGGGCAAGTCGACGTTCCTGCGCTGTCTGAACCGCCTGGAGACGCCCACGTCCGGCACGATCCTGGTGGACGGTGTCGACATGTGCGACCCCGCCACCGACCTGCCGGCTGCACGCCGCAAGATGGGCATGGTCTTCCAGAGCTTCAACCTGTTCGGGCACATGCTGGTTGCCGAGAACATCATGTACGGACCGGTCAAGCTGCTGGGCATGTCCAAACAGGCGGCCTACGACCGGGCACTCGAGCTGCTCGCGCAGGTCGGCCTCAAGGACAAGGCGCTCAACTACCCGCACGAGCTGTCGGGCGGACAGCGTCAGCGCGTGGCCATCGCGCGTGGTCTGGCCATGAACCCGGACATCCTGCTCTTCGACGAGCCGACTTCCGCCCTGGATCCCGGCATGGTCTCCGAGGTCCTCTCGGTCATGAAGAGCCTGGCGTCTCAGGGCCTCACCATGCTCGTCGTCACGCACGAGATGCGCTTCGCGCGCGACGTGTCCTCGCGGATCTTCTACATGGACCGCGGTGAGGTGTGGGAGGCCGGCCCGCCCAAGCAGATCTTTGAGGCCCCGCTGCGCGAGGAGACGCGCGACTTCGTCTTCCGCGTGCGCAGCTGGGAGCAGGAGCTGTCCCTGCCCGACTACGACCACCCGGCGATGGAGGGCTCGCTCGTGGGATTTTGCGCGCGCCAGTTCTTGGGGAGGAACGTGGCGTACGCCTGCCAGCTGGTGGTCGAGGAGCTTGTCGGCCAGCGCCTGGCACCGTTGGTGCGCTCGGCGGGCCTGTCGGGCGTGCCTGTCCAACTGCGCCTTTCGGTGGCAGAGGGCGGCGCAGATGGGCTCTCGTCGATGCTCGTGGCACGTTTTGCAACGCGGGTGTCCGGAACCGAGCCCGGCGTGCTGCACTACGAGGTGGGCTGACGTCCGGACGCGGCGAATGAGGCGGCTTGGTGGAGGGACAACTCTCGCTTGCGGGCCGGGAGGACTTCCGCTAGTATTTCGCCTTGTGTGTAAACCTATGTGCCGTTCGCTGCGCGTCGGCACCTCTAGAGTGGAAAGACGAGGGTAAACATGGACTACATCCGCGCTATCGAGCGTCAGCAGATCAGGGAAGACCTCCCGACGCTGGAGGTTGGCGACAACGTCAAGGTGCACTACCGCATCAAGGAAGGCGACCGTGAGCGCATCCAGGTGTTCCAGGGCGATGTGATTCGCCTGCAGGGTGCCGGTGCTCGTGAGACCTTCACCGTGCGCAAGGTGAGCTTTGGCATTGGCGTCGAGCGTACCTTCCCGGTGCACTCTCCCAAGATTGCCAAGCTCGAGGTCATGCGCCACGGTGTCGTGCGCCGCGCCAAGCTGTACTACCTGCGCGATCGCGTGGGCAAGGCCGCCCGTCTGCGCGAGCGTCGTGACTAGTGCCTGCTTTTGTCGCACGCAAGAGGCCGCCTTCGGGCGGCCTTTTTTGTGGGCGGGGAGCACGCGTGACGTCCCGTTGGCTACCATGGGGACAAGCCACGACCCCAGGAGGGACCCATGCCCCACAACGTTCATGCGGGGACGGCGGCCGAAGTGGCGGCGCTGCTCGCCTCGGCCCCCTGCGATGAGGTGGACGCGCTCTGCGAGCGCTACGCCGATGACCCGCGCGCGATGGTGCAACGTGCGCTGCGCAGCGCGGCGCGCCGTGCCGAACGAGAGCGCGCGGAGCGCAGCCGCGTCCTGGACATGTACGCGCTCGCGCGCGAGCTGGGGGGTCCCGGCCTGGTGCTCGGCGTGGACGAGGTGGGGCGCGGGGCCATCGCCGGCCCCTTGTGCGTCGCGGCCGTCGCGCTCCCCGACGAGCCTGTGCTTTGGGGCATCAATGACTCCAAGCAGCTGACGCCCGCGCGGCGCGAGGCTCTGGCCGCGCGTATCGCGCAGGTCGCTTTGGCCATAGGGCTCTACTTCGTGCCAGCCGAGCGCATCGACGAGCAGGGCATGGCCGCGTCGCTGCGCGAGGCCATGGCGGGTGCCGTGGAGGCGGCCGGCGTCGAGGCGGACGCGGTGCTCATCGACGGCAACCCCGTGCACGCGCACCCGCGTGAGGTCACCATCGTGCACGGCGATGCCCGCGTGTCCTGCATCGCGGCCGCCTCCATCGTGGCCAAGGTGGCGCGTGACGAGCTCATGGTGAGCCTGTCCGACGAGTATCCGGGCTATCACTGGGACGAGTGCAAGGGCTACGCTTCGGCCGCCCACGTCGCGCAGATACGCGCGCAGGGCCTCACGCCGCTCCACCGCAAGACGTTCTGTGGCAATTTCTTGCCGGAGCCCACCTTGTTCTGAGGCTGCCAACTGGCCTTTTGGCAAATCGTGCATCGCGGAGGCCCAATCGCTTGGATGTGTGGGGGTGCACGCGCGGAAAACGCTTGGACGCATGGCACAACATGCTCTCACCTACGTGAGGAAGGAGAGGGCATGGTTGACCAGATGGCAGACGTCGCGCGTGAGCGCCTGGCGCAGACCAGCGTGGGGGCGGTGGGCAAGACCGCCCGGGAGCTCTTTGGCAAGGGCTTGGACGAGCTCATCACGCGTGAGACGGGGCGGCTGGGGGAGGAGCTGGCGCTCAACTGCCTGTGCCAAGAGGGCTTGGAGCTGGTAGAGCGCAACTACAGCTGCCCCTTTGGCGAGGCGGACCTGGTGATGCGTGACGGCGGCACGGTCGTGCTGTGTGAGGTGAAGACCCGCACGGCGGACCCACGCGACAGGCACTGCGAGCCGGAGACCGCGGTAACCCCCTACAAGAAGCGCCGCTACCGCAAGATCGCCCAGTACTACTACAGCATGAGACCGTGGGTGGAGGGCATTCGCTTCGACGTGGTCTCCGTGGAGATCGTCGGTGCCCAACGTGCCGTCTGCACTCATTTCACCTCCGCGTTTTGGGACGAGTCATGAGCCCGGTGAGCATCCATGCGGCGACCATCCGCGGGGCCCAGGCCGTTCCGGTCCAGATAGAGGTCGACGTCCATGGGGGAAGCTTCGGCATCGAGCTCATAGGGCTGCCCGACGCCGCCGTGCTCGAGGCGCGCTCGCGCGTGCGCGTGGCCTTGGAGCGCTCGGGCTATGAGATCCCGCGGGGCCGCGTGACGATCAACCTCGCGCCGGCCGAGGTGCGCAAGAGCGGGACGGGCTTCGACCTGCCCATGGCCGTGGGCATCTTGCTCGCGAGCCACCAGATTCCGCCCGAAGGTTTCGATGACTTCCTGCTCGCGGGCGAGCTGTCGCTCGACGGCGGGGTGAACGCGGTGCGGGGCGGCATCGCGTACGCGGTCGCTGCGCTGCACCAGGGCCTGGGCCTGATGGGCAACCTGATGGGCGGCGAGGCCCACGCCTGCGGCAAGCCCTGCCTGGACATCGGCAGCCTGCGCGAGCTGCGCCGGGGCCTGGAGGGCTGCGAAGTGGTCTATCCGGGGGACGACGACGTTCCCGTGCGTCGGGAGGACTTGGACTATGTGGACGTGGTCGACCAGGAGATGGCCAAGCGAGCCCTGGTGATCGCCGCGGCGGGACGGCACGGGATGCTGATGGTGGGCCCGCCCGGCTCGGGCAAGACCATGCTGGCGCGGCGGCTCCCGTCGATCCTGCCTCCCCTGAGCGACGAGGAGCGGATGGAGTGCATGCTGGTCCACTCCGTGGCCGGCGAGCCGCTCGATGGCGTCGCGGCGGGCATCAGGCCGTTTCGCGCCCCGCACCACTCGATCTCGCGCGCGGGCATGGTCGGGGGCGGGTCTCCCATCCTTCCGGGCGAGGTATCCCTGGCCAACAACGGCGTCCTGTTCCTGGACGAGCTGGCAGAGTTCCAGAGCTTCACGCTGCAGGCGCTGCGCCAGCCCCTCGAGGACGGAAGCGTGCGCCTCGTGCGTGCCGACGGGAGCTATGAGTTCCCCGCGCGCTTCCAGCTGGTCGGCGCGAGCAACCCCTGTCCCTGCGGCTACCTGGGCGATCCGGGGCACGAGTGCAGCTGCAGTCCCGCTGCGGTCCAGCGCTACCAGGCCAAGGTGGGAGGTCCGCTCATGGACCGCATCGACCTGTCCATCGTGGTGGCGCGGCCCGATGCGCACAAGGTGGTGGAGGGGGAGCGCGGCCTGGACTCGGCCGCGATGCGCGCTCAGGTGGAGGCGGCACGCTCGTTCGCGTCGTGGCGTGTGGCTCGGTGCGGGGCGCGCGAGGGGCCCGCGATCGCCGCGGACTTCACGGAGGAGGGCAAGGCGCTGCTGGAGTGCGTGGGGACCAGCCTCGCTTTGGGCGGTCGTGGCATAGCGCGGGTGGCGCGGGTGGCCCGCACGATAGCGGACCTCGACGAACAGGAGACCGTGCGCGAGCAGGACGTGGCCGAGGCCGCGGCCTTCCGGCCCGCGCGTTAGGGGAGGTGCACAGATGGATACGCAAGCGGAGCAGCTCTTTGTACAGGACGTGCCCGAGCGGCCGGAGCGCCCGGCTCCCGAGGGTGGCCAGGTCATCGAGCGCGGGTCTGAGGCCTGGCCGCCGTCCCTCGACGACCTCGCGCATCCGCCCGAGAGGCTCTTTTGCCTGGGAGACTCGACGGCGCTGCAGGGACCCTGCGTCTCGATCGTGGGCGCACGCAGGCCCACGCCCTATGGCGAGGCCATCGCGGAGTTCGCGGGCCGCATCGCGGCGGAGTGCGGCGTCACCGTCGTCTCGGGCGGCGCCATGGGCTGCGACGTCGTGGCCGAGCGCGCGGCACTTGCGGCGGGAGGGCGCACGGTGCTCGTGGCGGGCGCCGGTGCCGACGTGACCTATCCGCGCCGCTCGTCGGACGTCTTCGACGCGGCACGGGCGGGCAGAGGCTGCGTGGCCTCGCTCATGCCCTGGGGCTATGAGCCGCTGCCGTTCGTCTTTCCGCAGCGCAATCCCGTGATTGCCGCGCTGTCGGCGGCGACCATCGTGTGCGAGGCGGGGCTGCCGTCGGGCACGCTCTCCACGGCAGAGGCCGCAGCCGAGATGGGGCGCACCCTGCTCGCCATCCCTGGCTCGATCTTTTCGCCGCAGTCGCGCGGCTGCAACCGGCTCATCTGCGACGGCGCACAGCCCGTCACCGACGAGTCCGAACTGGAAGGCGCCCTGTGCGGCCTGTACGGGACCTTGCGCAGGGAGACGCTGGGCGGCACGCCCGACCGCGGCAGGCTGCTCTCCGCGCTGGTGGCGAGTCCGCTGCGCGTCGACGAGCTGTCGGCGCGCCTGGACCTGTCCCTGGCGCGCGTCATGCGTGCGATCACCGCCTATGAGGTGCGCGGTTTGGTGTGCAGGCTGCCAGATGGTAGGATTTCTCCCACGCGTCAGGCACTGCTCATGCGCGGTGACGTACCCCGCGAGCAAGGGCTCTAGGGCTGCTGCCCGACGCGCGCGAACGATAGGAGGCACGCTATGACAGACAGGACCTGCGTGACGGTGGTGGGCGGAGGCCTCGCGGGCAGCGAGTGCGCCCTGACGCTCGCCGACATGGGCATCCCCGTGCGCCTCTTTGAGATGCGTCCCGCCGACAGCACCAAAGCGCACCACGGCGCCGGGTTGGCCGAGCTCGTGTGCTCCAACTCGCTCAAGTCCCTGCGCGCCGCGAGCGCGGCCGGGATGCTCAAGTGCGAGCTCACGCTCATGGGCTCTCCGCTCCTGCGTCTGGCCAAACAGGCGCAGATACCTGCCGGCGGCGCGCTTGCCGTGGACCGCGAGCGCTTCAGCGACGCGGTGACGCGGGCGGTCTGCGCCGAGCCGCTCATCGAGCTGGTGCGTGAGCGCGTGGACGTCCTGCCCGACGGCCCCTGCGTCATCGCCGCGGGCCCGCTGTGCGCCGACGCGCTCTTTGCCGAGCTCGGCGCACGGCTGGGTGGCGCAGCGTTGTCCTTCTTCGACGCCGCCGCGCCAGTGGTGGAGGCGGACAGCGTGGACCGCGGCATCGCCTTTGCCCAGGACCGCTACGGGGACGCCGGGGGCGGAGACTACCTCAACTGCCCCTTCACGCGCGACGAGTGGCATGCCTTCTGGACAGAGCTCGTCGGCGCCCAACGCGTGGTGCAGCGTGACTTCGAGGGCTCGGATCTGTTCCAGGCCTGCCAGCCTGCCGAGGAGGTCGCCCGCAAGGGCGAGGACGCCCTGCGCTTCGGCGCCTGCAAGCCGGTCGGCCTCGTCGATCCGCGCACGGGCAGGCGCCCGTGGGCCGCCGTGCAGCTGCGGGCCGAAAACGCCCAGGCCACGGCCTACAACCTGGTGGGCTTCCAGACCAACCTCACCTGGCCCGAGCAGCGCCGCGTCTTCCGGATGATCCCGGGCCTGGGCGAGGCCGAGTTCGCGCGCTTCGGCGTGATGCACCGCAACTCGTTCGTGGACGCGCCACACGTGCTGGACGCCTCGTTTGCCGTGCCCGGCACGCAGCTGCGCTTGGCGGGGCAGATCTGTGGCACCGAGGCTACACCGAAGCCATCGCGTCGGGGCATCTGGCCGCCTTGAACACGGCCTGCGACCTGCGTGGGGACGAGCGCGTGACCCTGCCGACGACGACGGCCTTCGGCGCGCTGGTCTCCTACGCCACCGACCCCGCGACCCGTGACTACCAGCCCATGCACGTGAACTTCGGCATCATGGAACCCCTGGCCGAGCGGCCCCGGGGCAAGCGCGAGCGCTACGCGGCCTTCGCCGCCCGCGGCCTGTCGGACCTGGTGCGTGCCATGCGGGCCCGCCCGGGGGCGTACGGATGCGCGCCCTGCCTGGAGGAGCTGCCGCAGGACGCGCGGGAGCTGCTGGGCCTTGCCGCCTACGCGGAGCAGGCGTGAGCGGGCTGGGCGAGGGCACGGCGGGCGAGGCGCCGAGCTTCTCCGAGCTCGTCGAGGCCTATCTGGCCTATCTCGAGGGCGTGCGCAACTACTCGGAGCACACGCTGCGCAGCTACCGTCACGACCTGTGGGCCTACGGCGACTGGGTCCGGCGTACGGGCGTGGACCCGCTGCGCGTCACCCACCGGGAGCTGCGTGGCTTCCTGTCGGAGCTCACGCGCGCGGGCTACGCGCCGCGCACGATCAACCGGCGCCTGTCTGCCGTGCGCGGCCTCTACGTGTGGCTGGACGCCCGGGGCTATGCCTCGGCGAGCGGTGCGCTGGCGATTCAGGGGCGCAAGCAGGGCCGGCCGCTGCCCCGGGTCATGGAGCACGAGACGGCAGACGCGCTCGTGGAGGCCCCGGTGGCGGACGGGCCCGTGGGGCTGCGGGACAGGGCGCTCGTGGAGCTGCTGTACGCGAGCGGCTGTCGCATCGCAGAAGCCTCCGCGCTCGACGTTGGCGACGTGGATCTGCGGCAGGGACAGGCCAAGCTCTATGGCAAGGGGCGCAAGGAACGCGTCGTGCCTCTCTATGCCCGCGCGGTGGACGCGCTCGACGCCTACCTGCGGCAGGGGAGACCGGCCCTGGCGGCGCGCTGCGCGGACGACGACGCACGCGCGGCGCTGTTCCTCTCCACGCGGGGCAAGCGCATGGGGACGGGTGCCCTGCGCAGGGTCTTCGAGCGCGCCGCGCGGCAGGCGGGGTCGTCGGCCACGCCGCACGTGATGCGCCACACCTACGCCACCGAGCTGCTCGAAGGCGGGGCGGACCTGCGCAGCACCCAGGAGCTGCTCGGGCACGAGAGCCTCTCCACGACACAGATCTACACCCACCTGTCTGTGGACGGCCTCAAGCGCGCCTACCTCCAGGCGCACCCGCGCTCCGGCGCCTGAGCCCCTCGAGACGTGGAGACTGTGTGGAGAATGCGGGGAAGCGTCGTGCGCCGTGGCCCCGCGGATGCGGACATGACGTGAATGCGCGCGCGGCACAGAACTTATGGTATAGTCACTCTTCGGCTGTGCAAAAGCCCAGCCTACATCACACACGCGCGACGACCCGTCCGCCTGGTGCCCTCGTCCTCTAAGCCAGGGACAGGGTGGCGGCTCTGGGGATGACCTCGCGCGGAGGAACAACCAGGAGGTTTCACATGGCTGCCAAGATTACCATCCAGACCCTGCTCGACGCCGGGTGCCACTACGGGCACCAGACCCGTCGCTGGAACCCGAAGATGAAGCCCTACATCTTCGGCGAGCGCAACGGCATCTACATCCTCGACCTCAAGCAGACC
>CACXFF010000299.1 GCA_902766805.1 uncultured Coriobacteriaceae bacterium
ACGCCGTCGCGCAGGTCCCGCATGACGTCAGCCTCGACGTGCGCCAGGGAGAGTTCCTCGTGCTGTTGGGCGAGAGCGAGCGGCTAGAACGCCGCCGGTCGCGAAGCCGCCACGCGTCGCTGCGGGGCGTCGACGTCACGGGAATGGCCACCGCTCACACTCGGAGCGGGCGCGCTCGCAGCCGCATCGGCATGCCCGAGGATCACCAGTCCATGGCTTTGGGCCAAGACATGGGCCGCCGCCGCACCCTCTGCGCGCGTCCGTGCGAGAGCCAGATCGGGCTCCTCGTCAGCCCACAGGGGTGCCACAAGCTGCGCCTCGGGATAGGAAGAGGGCTGCGCCTCGCAGCAAAAGGCGATGCGACCAGGACGCGGGAGGGACGGGTCGGGATGGCCCGCCTCATGTACAGCCGCCAAGCGTGCCACCACGAGCGCCGACTCGGACGGTGCGCCCGAAGGCTTGCGCTGCGTGCGCGGCTGAGGCTCGCTCAGCGGCGCGTCGATGTAGCCAAAAGCCGCACCCATCGTTCCTCCCTTACACCCTTCTTGACCGCTTGACTGTACGGCCCTCAGATTTCGGGAGCTTTACACACAGCGCTTTTTGACCAAGCGAAAACCTCGCTGTAACCTAGGCTGGGGCAAGCGGTAGCCCTCGCGCCGCGAGCGGTCAAGCGCGACCCAGCCAAACACGCCGCCTGCCTAGCGATGCTGGGCAAATGCACAAGCTTGGTGCAGAATGAGCATATTGGGCAAAAGGGGCCGACGCCCCTCCGCACAAGGAGGAACTCATGCCTGCGCACTATCGCAATGAGACGCCCGAAGCCATTTCCCGCAGGGGCATCATTGGCCTCGTATGCGTAGTGGTGTTCTGTGTCGCCGCCTATTTCGGCATTCGCTTTTTGTGGGACCTCGCTCAAGCGCGCTCGTCCAAGCCTTCCGCCGAACTGCAGCGCGCCGCCATCACGAGCGAGGACGTCGCCAAGCCCTCCTCCTATAACTGGGGAGGCTACGAGCAATCCGATCATGAGGTCGTCACCAGCCTGCTGCTGACCGTAGACGACGTGAACGCCGAATCCGGCCAACTCAAAGCGCTGCAAATCCTTGCGCTCGATCTCACCGAGCGCAGCGCCACGCTCGTCAACCTTCCCGCGGGCATGTGGGTTGCCGGCGACGAGGGCAGGAGCACCTCTGCCGACGCCCTGTATGCGAGCTCGGGCGTCTCCACTACCGCCGCGAGCCGCGTGACCGCCCGTGTCGCCGCCGCGCTTCATCAGGGCTTCGACCACGTGCTCGTGATGAACGAGGGCGTTTGGGACAAGTTCTACCAGCTCGCCTCCAAAGACAACGCATGGGTGACCGAAGCTGGCGCCCTGCTTTCTGAGCTCAAGTGCGACATGAACGCCAACTCGCTGCTGGAATTCGCCACACAAGCGCACAACTCGGGCATCACGGGACTCACCACGACCGACGCGGCCTACACGGAATGGATGGACGCCTGGGGCATCACCTACCCTTGGGTCCAACCCATCCCCCTCTCCGAGCAGCTCCACGTGCGCTACCCCGCCGGGTAGGCGACTCGGGTCTCTCCCCGCGCACAGCTGACATGCCGTCACCGCCGGCCCATCCGCACAGGGTGGGCCGGCTCTTGTTGGGACACGCCTACAGGGGAAGGGTGTCCATCAGGGGCACGAGGACGATGGGAAGGAAGACGGCAGGAAGGAGGTTGGCCACCTTGAAGTCGGAAATCTTCATGAAGTTGAAGCCCATGCCAAAGAGGATGAGGGAGCCACAGACGAGCATCTCTGCGATGACTGCCTCGGAGAGCAGGGGCGCAAGCCAGTGGGCGCCGAGAGACAGGATGGCCTCGTAGACAAAGACGGCCACGCCACTCACGCACACGCCCACACCCAGGCTGGTGCCCATGAGCACGCAGATGACCAGGTCCATGAGCGCTTTGGTGAACAGGGTCGAGTGGTCGCCGACCAGGCCAGCCTCCAGGGAGCCCACGATGGCCATAGCGCCGATGCAGA
>CACXFF010000300.1 GCA_902766805.1 uncultured Coriobacteriaceae bacterium
CGCTACTACCAGGTGGCCAAGTGCTTCCGCGACGAGGACCTGCGCGCCGACCGTCAGCCCGAGTTCACGCAGGTGGACATCGAGATGTCGTTTGTGGAGCAGGATGACGTGATGGGCGCCCTGAAAGACGTGCTGGCAGAGGCCTTCGCCAAGGTCGGCGTGGAGATGCCGCGCCCGCTGCGCCGCATTTCCTTCTGGGATGCCATGGACACTTACGGTGCCGACAAGCCCGACACCCGCTATGGCATGACGCTGCACGACGTGAGCGGCATTTTCGCGGAGTCCAAGTTCAAGCTCTTTGCCAGCGCTGCCGCCACCGAGGGCATGTACGTCAAGGCCATCAACGCCAAGGGCGCGGGCAAGTGGCCGCGCGCGCAGATCGACAAGCTGTCCGACGTGGCCGCCGGCTTCGGCGCCAAGGGCCTCGCGTGGATTGCGTTCCGCGAGGACGGCACGGTCAACAGCCCCATCGTCAAGTTCTTCACCGACGAGGAGATGGCTGCCGTCCGCGCTGAGATGGACGTCGAGCCGGGCGACCTCGTGATGTTCGCCGTGGACAAGCGCCTGGCTGCCGACGAGATCCTGGGCGGCATGCGCGTCCACATGGCGAACGCCCTCGACATCCCGCGCGAAGGTCACGACTTCCTGTGGGTCGTGGACTTCCCGCTGTTCCACTGGGACGAAGAGCGCCAGGCCTATGCCGCCGAGCACCAGCCCTTCACCCAGCCGTTCGAGGAGGATATCGATCGCCTGGAGTCCGATCCGCTGTCCTGCGGCTCGCACACCTACGACTTCGTCATGGACGGCTACGAGGCCGGCGGCGGTGGCATGCGTATCCACAACGCTGAGCTGCAGATGCGCGTCCTCAAGCTGCTCGGCTTCACCGAGGAGCGCGCCAAGGAGCAGTTCGGCTTCCTGATGGAGGCGCTCGAGCTGGGCGCGCCTCCCATGGGCGGTTTCGCGCTGGGCCTGGACCGCGTGTGCATGCTGCTTGCGGGCGCTGACTCCATCCGTGAGGTCATGGCGTTCCCGAAGACGAGCAACGGCAACGACCTCATGTCCGATGCGCCGAGCCCCGTGAGCGCGCGTCAGCTGAAGGAAGTCTCCCTGCGCGTGGACTAGCGCTCGTGCCGGCCGCTTGTTACCTCAGAGCCTTCGGCTTCCAGGTAACAAGCGGCGTCGAAGCACCGAGGGGGAACGAGTGTGTACGCCCCGAGGCCGCCAGCCGCGGCCCCGGGGCGTTTTTCTGCGCGCGCGAGTGTCGGAATGATGGGCACGCGCCTGTCCCTCCGCGTGCATGGCTTCAATGAAGGCGTCAGAAGCCCATTACCTCCGCAAAAGGGAAGGGAAATGGTGAGTTCTGCGGCAAGAAGCTGGCGAGTCGACTGTTGCCCCTGCCCATGGGATGTGAATAGTTTGCACTCGATTGGGTCCCCTGATTTGCCAACTGGGCTTTTGCAAGAGGGGCGCAATCGAGTGCAAGGTAGCTAAAATAGCTACTTTGCACTCGATCTCCCATCCATCCACAAAACCCCAGATAACTCACCGGCAGCCCCAATCGAGTGCAAACTATTTCTCGTGCGTGCGAGATGGGCGGAGCTCATCTCGCCCTCGCGCGGGTCCGTTCCTGGGCCGCAGGGCTCGCAGCGTGCCCACGCGCCGTTATTTCGCTGAGCTGCGGCGACGGGCGCCTATCCCAGCAGCACGATGGCCGCACCATAGAGCGCGGTGAGCAGGAACGCCACGCCGTCCTGCCAGCCGAAACGCAACGGGTGCCAGTGTCCGCGCGCCGCTCCGCCCTCGTAGCAGCGCGCGTCCAGGGCGCGCGAGAGCCCGTTCGCGTGGCGCACCGAGCTGGCGAGCAGCGCCACCACGACGGGCACCACGGCCTTCACGCGCTGTACCAGTGAGCCTTCGGACAGCGCACCGCCGCGTGAGGCCTGAGCGTCCATGATGGCGCCCGCCTCATCGGCTAGCGTGGGGATGAAGCGCAGCATGAGCGAGAACACCATCGCCAGCTCATGCGCGGGCAAGCCGATGCGTGCAAGCGGTGCCAGCAGTGCGTCGCAGGCATCGGTGAGGCGCGTGGGAGTGGTGGTGAGCAGCAGCAACGTCGCTGCCACCACGCCGATCACCAGACGCAGGCTGAACAGGAATGCCGCCTGCACGCCTCCGGTCGTGACCACCAGTGGCCCCGCGCTCAGAAGCACATCTCCGTCGCGGCGGAAGAGCAGGTTGAACACACTCAAAACCAGCAGCATCACGACGAGCGGCTGCACCGCGCGCGCCACTTTGGACAATGGCACGCGACTCGCGATCACGGCTCCCGTCATCGCGGCATAGCCCAGCGCGAGCCCCCACGGCGAGCGAATGAAGAACACCAGCACCATCACGGCGAGCCCGCAGAGCAGCTTGGTGCGCGGGTCCAGCCGATGGATGGGGGAGTCGGCGGGGTAGTACTGGCCCATGGTGATGCGCAGTGCCATCTATGCCTCGCTCCCCTCGTCGGTCATGGCGTCGACGCCCGGCGATCCGGCGCTCGCGTCTGTGCCGCCAACGACTCCGTCGCCTGCGTCCGCTCCATCTGACGTGGCGCTGGTGATGGCGTCGGAGCTCGCGGGGGCGGCGCTCGCTACCTGGCGACCCCAAGCCTCGGCGACAGGGTTGTCGGCACCTGTGGCCAGGGCGCTGCCCGTGGCAACGCTGGATGCTTCGGTGCGCACGCCTGCCACGCCGCCTGCCAGCGCGTCAACGCGCACCGCCGCGCTCGCGCCGCGTCGTGCCTCGCGCGTGAACTCCGCCAGCTCGGACACCAGCGCATCCACGAGCTCATCGCTGCTCAACGGTTCGCCGAGCTGCCAGCCGGCAGCGTTCAACTGTCGGGCAAAGGCCAAGGCCTCGGGCACCCCCAAGCCGCTTGTGCGCAACAGCTCCTCGTGATCGGCGGAGAACACCTCGTGAGGCGTGCCTTGGAGGAGCACTGTCCCCTCGTTGAGGACGTACAGCTCCTCGGCCTGCGCCGCGTTGTCCATGGAGTGCGTGACTTCGACGACGGTGGTGCCGCGCGCGTGCACGCGCCGCAGGATGGCCCGCAGCTGCGCGCGGCCACGCGGGTCGAGGCCCGCGGTCGGTTCGTCGAGCACCAGCGTATGGGGCTGCATGGCGAGCACGCCCGCGATGGCGGCCAGGCGCCGTTGCCCGCCCGACAGCTCGAACGGCGAAGCCTCCGCCTTGTGCGTGAGTCCGACGAGCTCGAGCGCTCGCGCCACGCGCTCCTGCACTTCATCTGCGGGAAGCCCCAGGTTGCGCGGCCCAAAGGCCACGTCCTGCGCGACGGTCTCGGCGAAAAGCTGGCGTTCGGGATGCTGCATCACATAGCCGACCGAACCCACGATCCGCCGCCGGTCGCGTTTGCGCGTCGTGCTCACGCCGCCCACCAGCACCTCGCCGCTGTCGGGCACCTCCAACGCGCAGAGCAGGCGCAACAGGGTGGATTTGCCCGAACCGGTCTGCCCGACGAGCGCCACGCTGCACCCTGCGTCCGCGCGCAGGCTCACGTCCTCGAGCGCCTTGTGCGCGCTCAGGTCGTCCGCATAGCTGAAGGCCACGTGACGCGCCTCGAGCGCTGTGTCCGCCAAACGACCGTCTCGACCAACGCCAGCCACATCGACGCCAACCGCATTGACGCCGGCCACGCCGCCCTGGCCAGGGACGCCAACGCCCCCGCCAGCCACGCCGCCCACCTGCGCTTCATTGCCCGAGCAGGCATGCACACCGTCCGTTGTGACCGCATCCGCCCCCGCCCCCGCGCGATAGCGCACGAGCTCCTCGAGCGAGGCGCGCAGCTCGTCGCTGCTGCAAGTCCAGGGGATGCCGATCCCGCGGCTGCGCAGCTCATGGGCGACGCGCGCGGCAAAAGGCTCCTCGAGCCCCAACGCCGCGATGCGTCCCTCCTGCCCGAACACCTCATGTGGCGTGCCCATGCATGCGATGCGCCCACGCTCCATCACCACCACGCGATCGGCGTCCAACGCCTCGTCCATGAAATGCGTGATGTGCACGAGCGTGGTACCCGCGTCATGCAGGCGCCGCATCACGCGCAGGATGGCGTTGCGTCCGCGCACGTCCAACGACGCGCCCGGTTCGTCCAACACCAGGATCTGTGGTTCCATCGCGAGCGCACCAGCGATGGCCACGCGTTGCTTCTGGCCGCCGGACAGGCGCGTGGGGTCTGCCTGCGCGTAGCGAGTCATCTCGACGCGCTCCAGCTCGCGCTCCACGCGCAGGCCGATTTCGTCGGGGGGCAACCCGAGGTTCTCTGGCCCGAAGGCCACGTCCTCTTCGACCACGGTGGTCACCATCTGGTCATCGGGGTTCTGGAACACCAGGCCAAGGGCCCGCCGTGCGCGTCCATAGGCGGCGAAATCCACGCGCCCCCGGTCTAGCACGCGTTCGCCGGCGAGCTCCACGCTCCCTTCGTCGGGCGCAAGCAATCCTGCCAACACGCTGGCCAAGGTGGACTTGCCCGAACCGTTGGCGCCGAGCACGCACAGCCATTCGCCCGGCGCCACGTCCAGCGACACGTCGTCCAACGCGACGACGTCGTCGTAGCGCAGGGTCACGTGCGAGAGCTGGGCGATGGCGTGGTCCATGGGCGTACCTCAGGGGATGGCGTCGCGCACGGGCTAGGCGTCCAACGCCTTGCTGACCGGCTTGTACACCAGCGCGGTCACGGCGCAGTTGATGGCGATCTTCAAAACGTTGAAGGGGATCAGCGTGGGCACGATCATGGCGATGACGGCTTCGCGCGGGGCGCCCATGTAGATGGGGGTCACGACGATGTTCGCCAGGATGCAGCAGACCAAGCACGCCACGGCGCCCACGCCCATGCCGATGAGCGCGCCGCGCATGCTGGTGTCGCGCTGGTAGATGAGCGAGGCGGGCAGCACGAGCGACAGCGTGGCGATGATGGCCATGATCACGCCGTAGAGGCCAGACTCCGTGGCGAAGTGCGGCAGGTACGAGACCGTGGACACGATTGCGCCGGTAGCCGGCCCAAAGGCGAAGCCCGCGATGAGCGCCACCACGGCCGAGGGGTCGTACTTGAGGAAGGTCACGCCCGGCAGGATGGGGAACTCGATGAACAGGGTGCACAGGGCCGCCACCGCGCAGAAAAGGGCCGTGATGGCGATGCGTTTGGTGGACCAGCCTGCGCCCTCGGTAGTCGTAGCGTGGCTGTCGTGACGGTTGACAGAGGTGGATTGCGCCATGGGAAGTCTCCGTTTCTCCCATCCGGACTCATGGCGCTGAGCGCCAAACACCGTTGGCCCTGGACTCTCACCAGGTCAACCGCTTACGCGGGTCGCGGGCTTGGGGCGCACCCCTTACCGCCAGTGGGGAATCTCACCCCGCCCTGAAACTGAACTCCGCAACCGTAGCACGCGCCAGCCCAGCGCGCAAGGCCAGCCCTTTGGACCTCGGACACGACCCGATGCCTTTGCGCCAACAAGCGGCCCGAGGTGCGTGAACAGGGCGGCACGGTCGCGGAGTTCGGGTGGGGGATGGCCGGCGCTTTTCCCCGAGCGGAGCCCGCGTGCTAGAATGAGCCCTTAATCGCACCCCAAACGTACCCGTCGTGGGAGGTTCCCATGATTCACCCCAACAGGCCTGCACACATGGCACCGGGCAGCCGCGAGCCAAAGCACGGCGACACGCCGCACACCGGGCTTTCGCGCCGCGCCGCGCTCCAGCTCTTCGCGCTCGGCGGCAGTGGCTTGGCCGCCAGCCTCTTGGTCCCGTCCGTCGCCTTGGGCGACCTCGAGCAGACCGAGGCCCAGCTTGCCGACACGCAGGCCAAGCTCGACGAGACCTATCGCGAGCTGGACGCCATCGCTCGCGACTACGAGGAGCTTTCGCGCAAGCAGTCCGACACGCTCGACCAGATCGAGAACACGCGCAACGAGCTCGCCGTCACCCGTCAGCAGATCGACAGCAAGCAGGCCCAGATCGAGCAGAGCCAGGAGCGCCTGGGCGAACGCGTCTCGGCGGCATACAAGAGCGGCCCGACGGGCTTCCTGGACATCCTCTTCACCGCACAGAGCTTCGAGGAGTTCACAAGCGGCATCTACTACCTGGACAAGGTCACGCAGAGCGAGCGCAAGCTCATCGACGGCATCAAGGAGGCCAAATCCGAGCTGGAGAAGCTCGAGCGCGAGCTCAAGCAGCGGGCCTCCGAGCTGGAAAGCCTTTCCGCCACGCAGAAGCAGCAGCTCACCGAGATGCAGGCCAACCAAGCGCGCGTGCAGGAGGTCATCGACGGCCTGGATGCCGACGTGCGTGCCCTCATGGTGCAGCGTGACGAAGAGCTCGAGGCAGCCCGCCAGGAGGCCGAGCGCGCGGCCGCCGAGCGTGCTGCTGCCGAAGCCGCGGCCGCCGCTGCTGCCGAGGCCGCCGCAGCCGAGGCCGCTGCAGCCGCAGCCGCAGCCGCCGCTGCTGCAGCCGCTGCCGCAAGCGAAGGCTCAACACCGGACGAGGAGCCCGCGCCGAACTGGAACGACGCGCTGCCCACCGGCTCGGCATCGGCCGTGGTCTCATCCTGCTACAGCACGCCCTCGCCGGGCGCGGGCCTGTGCGCGGGTTGGGTCACGCAGGTCTTCGCCAACGCGGGCATCGGCTGGTGGGGCGGCAACGCCAACGACCAGTACAGCTCTTGGTGCTTCAGCTCCGACCGCGGCAGCCTGCGGCCCGGCATGATCATCGCCGTCTCCTCACACCCGCACACGTCGGCCGGCCGCATCTACGGGCACGTGGGCGTGTACGTGGGCGACGGCATGGTCATGGACAACATCGGCTACATCCGCAGCTGTTCGGTGGACTATTGGTGCGACTTCTACGGCCAGACGGTCACGCCGCGTTGGGGCTGGTTCGGTGGCGTGGTGCTGAGCTAGCACGACGGCCAACCTGACAGTACCCGGCAAGGGCCCGCCAGGCCGACGACAACACCCAAAAGGCGACGTAGCGGATGCGTTCCGCGACGTCGCCTTGGCTATGACTGCACCGTGTTCGCCGCGCCCCAACCCGCTCCTGGCGCCGCCCGACCGGTCCTATGCCGATGCCAACGCGGGCAGCACCGAGGCGCGTGTGCTTACGAGGAAGGCGTCGACCCCTTCGCTCGAGGCGATGCGGCGCAGCACAAAGACCTGCGCGTTGGGTGCGCCGGCTTGCGGCAGCTCGACCTCCGTACCGGTGCCGTCGCCCAGCCCGGACGGCAGCGCGCCGCTTGCCAGCACGCGGGCCATGGCATCGTTCAGCTCGTCCTGCCGATAGCCCAGCTCCCTGACGAGTTCGTCGAACGGGTGGTTGGCGGTGAGCAGCTGTGGCTGGCTTTCGCGCAGCTCCACGATCGCGTAGGGGATGCCGTAGTCGTGGGCCTCCATGGCGTCCTCCACCGGGCGTGCCGCGTCCAGGTTGATGGGTGCGAGCAGGTTGATCTTGCCCACGGCCTGGTAGAAGCCGCGCTCAGCCGGGCTCTCGGGCTCGAGCTTGCCACCGGCCAGCATCTCGAACAGCTCCCCCAAGCCCACGGGCTGCGAGAACAGGTAGCCCTGCAGCATCTCGCAACCCAGCTCGCGCAGGAAGTCGCGCTGTTCGGGTGTCTCCACGCCCTCGGCGAGTGTGCGCAGGCCCAGGCGCTTGCCCATGTCCACGATCGACGCGATGATTTTGGGGCTGCGGTCGTTGCCCTGCAGGCCCTGCAGGAAGGCCATGTCGATCTTCAAGACGTCGAAGCCGTAGTCCTTGAGCAGGTTGAGGCTCGAGTAGCCCGAGCCGAAGTCGTCCATCCACACCTCGTAGCCGGCCTTCCGGAAGCGCTCGACCTGCGCGCGGAAGAAGTCTGCGTTCTCGTCCAGAGCGCTTTCGGTGACTTCCAGGTGTAGTGAGCTTTTGGGGATGCCCGCCCCGGCGACCGCGTCCTCCACCACCTGGAAGATGTCGCAGAGCTGGAAGTCCAGGCGCGAGAGGTTGATCGACACCGGGATGTCCAGGCCCTGCGCGCGCATCTGGCTGATGTCACGGCACACGCGTCGCAGCAGGTACACGTCGTGCTTGTCAATCATGTGGGCGCGCTCGAGCGTGCCGATGAACTGTCCCGGGGGCAGCATGCCGCGGTGCGGGTCGACCCAACGGCTGAGCGCCTCGAGCCCGCAGACCCGTCCCGTGAGGGCGCGCACGACGGGCTGGTAGTATGCCAAGACGTGCCCCTCGGCAAGGGCGCGGTCCAGGTTGTCCACCACGAAACGGCTCGACGAGATCTCGTTGCCCAACTGGTCGTCGTAGTAGCGGACGGTCACGTCGTAGGTGCCCTTGATGGTGTCGCAGGCGATTTTGGCGCGATCGGCCGCCACGCCAGACCCCATCGTTGGGTCGTCCACCACGTAGACGCCGCACTTGAGCTCCATGGGCGTACGGCGGCTGTAGCCGAGGATGTCGTCGTGCAGACGCTGCAGGAGCTGGTCGAGCTCGGCCGAGTCCGTCAGCAGGTCGAAATGGTCCACCGAGACGCGCGTGAGCAGGCCGTTGGGGAATGCCGCGCGGATGGCGTCGGCCAGGTGGCACAGGAGGACGTCGCCCTCCGCGTAGCCGTGCACGCGGTTGAAGCTCTTGAAGTTCTCCAGGTCGAAGTGCACGAAGTACAGCTGGCGCCCCGCGTCGCCGGGGGTCTCGATCGCGCGTTGGGCGCGCGTGCGGAACACGGCGGGGGAGGGCAGGCCGGTGAGCGCGTCCAGGTCGGAAGCCGCAAGCTGATCGGAATCGTCCTGGTAGAGGCGCTGGGACTTCCCTGCATCGGCAAGCGCGTCGATGCTGGTGACCGGCGCCTCCCGCTCGTCGCGGGCGATCAGCACCGGCCGCTCGGGGCTCGTGTCGGCGAGCAGACTGAGGGCCTCCCGCACCAAATCCTCGATGCGCCCCTCCCGGTCCACGCCCGTGGCGCATGCGCTCAGGACCAGGTCCTCGGCCTCTGGGACCAGCACGTCGCCAACCAGCGCCTGCAGCTCGTAGATGCGCCGTTCGAACACCTCGCTCGGGATGCTGTCGAACTGCAGCACGAAGGTGGCGTCGTCCATGCGGATGAGCGTGTCGTTGCGACGGATGCGGGCTCGCGCCGCTCGGCTCACCGCGCGCATGGCCGCGTCGCCGACGGCCAAGCCGTAGCGGCCGTAGATCTGCGAGGCGTTGGTCACGCGCAGCGCGGCGATGTGCCGACCCGCGAGCGCGCTCAGGGAATCCCGCAGGTAGTTCTCGTTGTAAGCGCCTGTGACGGGGTCCAGGTAACGTGCGGTGTCGCGCGCCTCGATGTCACGCACGGCTTGGGCGGCGTTTTGGGCAAACAGCGCGGCCTCTTCGGTCACGCGCCGAATCATCTCCAGGGAGCAGGGCACGCCATCGACTTCCACGTAGCGCGTGGCCACGTGATAGACGTCGTCGCCAACGAAATCCAGCTTGGACTCGGACCTGCGGCTCGCGACGGTGCGTGCCGACACGCAGTTGGCGCAGCGATGGCAACGGTGCAGCGACGTGAAGCAGCGATACGGCTCGGCCAAACCCAGGTCGTCGGAGTCTTCCTTGAGCACGCGCGCTGCGTTGCGCGCGGGGTCCACGATGCGCACGACATCAAATGCTGGCTCCAAAGCGACCATGAGCTGAGCAAGCTCGTTCTCGCTCAATGCGATGCGCTCCCGACGCGCCATGGCGTTCCTTTCGTTTCTGATGTGTGACATGCGCACCTTATCACATGACGAGCTTGTTCACGTTTTTTGCGTCTGAATCGGCGGGGTCGCGCAGGCCGTTACAATGGTGCGCGCAGACGTCCCGCTTGCCGCGTGCGGCACCGGATCGGAGGAGCACATGGCCATCACGCCCGAAGAGGTCCAAGAGACCCTGTCCATGGTCAGCCAACAGCACTTGGACATTCGCACCATCACCATGGGCATCTCGCTCATGGGTTGCGGCAGCTCGAGCATGGAGCGCATGTGCGAGCGCGTGTACGAACGCATCGTCCGCCAAGCCGACGGCCTGGTGGCATGTGCCGAGGCGCTGCAGCGCGAGTACGGCATCCCCATCGTCAACAAGCGCGTGGCCGTGACGCCCATCGCGCAGATTGCCGCTGGCTGCGACGACGAAGACCTCACGCCCATCGCGCAGGCCATGGACCGCGCGGCGGCCACCTTGGGCATCGATTTCATGGGCGGCTTCTCGGCGCTCGTGCACAAGGGCATCGGCGACGCCGACCGTCGGCTGATCGCGTCCATCCCGCACGCGTTGGCCAGCACCGAGCGCGTGTGCTCATCGGTGAACGTGGCGAGCCTGCGTGCCGGCATCAACATGGACGCCGTCCTGCTCATGGCGCAGTGCATCCGCGACGCCGCCGAGGCTACCGTTGACATCGACTGCTATGGCGCTGCCAAGCTCGTGGTCTTTGCCAACATGGTGGAGGACTCGCCGTTCATGGCCGGCGCGGTGCACGGCGCCGGCGAGGCCGACGCGGTGATCAACGTGGGCGTCTCGGGTCCCGGTGTGATGGCCGCGGCGCTCGAGCAGCTGCCCGACTCCGCCAACATGATGGAGCTTGCCGAACGCATCAAGCAGACGGCGTTCAAGATCACGCGCGTGGGCGAGCTCATGAGGCGTGAGGCCGCGCGCCGCTTGGGCGTGGAGAAGGGCATCGTGGACCTTGCGCTCGCGCCGACGCCGGCTGTGGGCGACTCGGTGGCGCGCATCCTGGAGATCATGGGCGTGGGCGAGTGTGGTGGCCCGGGCACCACCTGCGCGTTGGCGCTGCTCAACGACGCCGTGAAGAAGGGCGGCGTCATGGCGTCGTCGAGCGTGGGCGGGCTTTCGGGCGCGTTCATCCCGGTGAGCGAA
>CACXFF010000301.1 GCA_902766805.1 uncultured Coriobacteriaceae bacterium
CATGGCGCTGCCGCCACCCACGGCCACGATGCAGTCAGCACCGGAGGCCTTGAAGGCCGCCACGCCGTCCTGGACGTTCTGGATCGTGGGGTTGGGCTTGATCTGCGAGAAAAGCTCCCAGGCGATGCCGGCCTCGTCGAGCAGGTCGGTGACCTTGGCGGTCACGCCAAACTTGACCAGGTCGGGGTCGGAGGCGACGAAGGCCTTCTGGAAGCCACGGCGCTGGATCTCGCCGGGAACCTCCTTGATGGCGCCCTGGCCGTGATACGAGATGTTGTTGAGGACGAAACGATTAGCCATGTTGGGACTCCTTTCTGGGTATAACCAACTGCTCCATTCTATGACTGATGCGCGTGAATGCCCGTTCGAAGCCCGTCGTCGGCTGTCAACGGTAGGGACGTCACTCGGTGAGCGTGCCATCTGCTCGTCTAGCTGGTCGTATGGTGCGATTGTGAACGCCGCGGCGTCGGCGTTGGACAAGGACGGCCCAAAAAGCTAACCTTTGATGAGTCAGCAGGCGTAGCGCTCTGATTTATCAACCACCACGCTCAGCAAGCGTGGAGAGCGCTGCGCCAAGACATACGCGGCTAGGCTCTTCCATACGTGCGCCCACAACGAAACACGGGGACGACAGCGTCACGAGGGAGGCGAGAGGGCGTCAGAGGGGTTGCCGCACGGTCCGCCAGGACCAGACAGACGCAAGCGGGTCTTTTTTTGTCCGACCGCGCGTACATCATCCCCAACTGAAGACTGAATAGGCCACGTCTGCACGTGGTCGGTCGGCGCACCTGTGCCGGCCCGTCCAAGAAGGAGAACAACGCATCATGAATCGCACTTCCACCGATACCACCAACAAGAACCACAACCGCAAGAGCGCGCGCATGGCCGTCGCCACCGCCTTGGTGGCCAGCCTCGCCCTGCCCAACACCGCCCTTGCCATCGCCAACGTACCCGACGGCGCCACCAACCGCCTCTCGCAGCCTCTCGAGCTCACCAGCAGCGTGACGGCGCAGCCCGTCGCCCTCGCGAGCGTCGCGACGGCGCAGGAGGGTTGGAACAGCGACGCGCGCGGCACCTTCTACGTGCTCGAGGACGGCTCGCACGCCAAGGGCTGGCTCGCGGAGAACGACGTTTGGTACCTGTTCGGCGAGGACGGCTACCAGCTGAGCGGGTGGCAGTTCGTCGACGGCTCCTGGTACTACCTCGACGCCGAGGGCGCCATGCTGACCGGTTGGCAATACGTGGACGGCGCGTGGTATTACCTGGGCACATCGGGTCGCATGCACAGTGGCTGGATCGTCTATGGCGGCTACTGGTACTACCTCGACGCTTCCGGCCGCATGGCCCAGGGCTGGATCCTGGACGGAGGCTCTTGGTACTACCTCGACGCCTCGGGCTACATGTACGCCGCCACGACCACGCCTGACGGCTATTACGTGCTCGACAACGGTGCCTGGGACGGCAGGGACCCGGGCGAGAGCTCTTTTGTCCAGGAGTGGACGCAGCGCATCGACGCCTACCTCGCCGGCAGCGCCACCGCTGGCTGCGGCGCCTACTACGCCCAGGCTGCCTGGGACTACGGCGTGGACCCGCGCATCCTGCCTGCCATCTCCTGCATCGAGAGCGGCAAGGGCGCCGTGTGCTGGACGTCCTACAACGCTTGGGGCTGGATGAGCCACCTGGGCAACAGCTGGGCCGAGTCCATCGACAGCATCACGCGCCAGTTTGCGCGCATGTACGGCTACACGATGACGTACGAGGGCGCTTTGGCCTACGCGGCCAACGGCCAGGAGGCCTACTGGCTCAGCTTGGTCGAGTCCGAGATGGCGCGCATGTAGGCACGCGCATACAAGCTCTGCCACACTGTCTGGGGCGGCTACCTTCGGGTGGCCGCCCCTTTGTCGTTGGGCCCACGAAGCGGCCCGTGGCGTGAACGGTAACCCGAGCGTGCTTCGTGACGTGACGAGAGGGTTGCGGGGTCGGCCACGACAGCGGCTTCGGGGTATCATGGCTTGTGTCTATGATCCCGACCGAAAGGCGTTATTCCATGGCAGACTCGCGCGACGTGGCCAAGGCCCTCCTCTCCATCCAGGCGGTGTTCCTGCGCCCGCAGGATCCTTTCACCTGGGCCAGCGGCATCAAAAGCCCCATATACTGCGACAACCGTCTGACGCTGTCTCACCCCGAGGTGCGCACGCTCATCGACGAGGCCATCGCGGCCAAGGTGCAGGAGCTCTATCCGCAGGCGCAGCGCCTCTTCGGCACCTCGACGGCCGGCATCGCCCACGCGGCGATCGCGGCGGACCGCCTGGGCCTGCCGATGGGCTACGTGCGCGGCAGCGCCAAAGACCACGGCCGCCAGAACCAGATCGAGGGACGCGTGGAGGCTGGCGACAAGGTCGTCGTCATCGAGGACCTCATCTCCACAGGCGGCTCGGTGCTCGACTGCGTGGAGCCGCTGCGCGCGGCTGGCGCCGAGGTGCTGGGCATCGTGAGCATCTTCACCTACGGCATGGCCAAGGGCGTCGAGCGCCTCGCGCAGGCCCAGGTGGAGAACACGAGCCTCTCCAACCTCGACACCCTCGTCCAGGTCGCCGTCGAAGAGGGCTACATCCAACCGGCCGACCAAGAGCGCCTGCTCAAGTTCCGCGACAATCCCTCCGATGAGAGCTGGATGGCCTAGCCACGGCGTCCGTGCGCTCAACCCCTGGCGTCCAAATGCTGCTCCAGCCACTGTGCCACGCCGTCCTGGTAGACCGACGGGCAGATTTCCTGCGCTCGGTCCTTCACGGACGGCGCGGCGTTTTCCACAGCGACGAAGGTCCCCACGTGGCCGAGCGCAGGCAGGTCGTTGCTGCTGTCGCCAAACATCACGCTGTCCTCGAGCTCTATGCCAAGGAGTCGCCTGAGCTCGTCGATGGCGCGCCCCTTGTTCGCTCCGGCCACCGTGATTTCAGCCTCTGAGTAGCCCATGTCCACGACTTCGAGCCCCTCGAAGTCGCGTATGCGCCCCAGCGCCTCGGCGTACTCTGCGTCTGTGCGGCATTTGAGGTTGAGCTTGGCGGGCGTCAGCGTCCCAGCCTCTATCAGCGGACGTATGGACTCCACGCTGTGAACGGGACTGCGTCCTGCGAGGACCTCGAGCTTGTGCTTGGCCTCGCGAGCCAGATGCCGCGCGGCAGAGCGCGGGCCAACGACGGGCTGGGACATGTAGCCCATGAAGCCCTGCTGCTCGTACGCCCCTTCCAGCGTGAGAAGCATCCAGAGGGGAGAGAGGTCTGCGACGGCGTCCATGAGCGCCAGGCAGCGTTCGGCGGGCAGGGGATACGCGTGCACAGGCGTCTGACGATCGTCAAGATAGCTGGCGGCCCCGTTGATGGTGATGAGGGCGTCGAGCCAAGGCTCAGCCAGCAGCGCGCGGTCTATCATCTGGATCTGCCGCCCCGAGACCACGCATGGGATCGCGCCTGCGCCATGGCAGCGGGCAAAGGCGCGCCTCACGCGGGGAGTGAGCCTGCGGCGGCCGGGCGTGTACACCGTGCCGTCGAGGTCGAAGCATATGAGGCGGGGCAGTTCGTTCACGGGTGACACTTCCTTGGGGGCGGGGTTCTGTACTGAGCCCATTTTACGTCTGATGGTTTGGCCTGTGAGGCTTGCCCCTTTGCTCACAAGATACGGTATTGTTGTGGTCGGTACGACAGACAAGGCTCAAGGAGCCTCAAGCTCAGGCTCAAGTCGAAGGTTGGGTGAGGGTAGATGAAGCTTAGGCACGCATGGTATCTGGGTGCGGTGGTCGCCGGTGCGGTGGCAGGCGTCTGCGCGGTGGCCGTGGATGCGGTCAAGAACCTCCATCTGCATGTGCGCTGGAAGACGCTCTTTGGGCCCGCGCTCGTGGCGGACATCCTCGATGATGAGGAGGCGCCTGTGCGCGTGCTGGTCGTGGGCAGCTCCTACCAGTCGGCCAGTTACCTGGGAGAGCGTCGCATGGAGCCGGTCTTTGCCTACTACCGCGCGTTCGACGCGCTCTACGAGGCGTTCCCCGCGCAAGCGCGCGTGTGCATGGTGGGCGGCGGCGCGTACAGCTACGCCAAGCACGCCCTGTCGCAGCGTGCCGACGTCAGCATGGACGTGGTGGAGGTCGACCCTGCCATCACCGAGCTCGCCAAACAGTACTTCTTCCTCGACGAGCTCATCGAGCGGCACGCCGCCCATCCCGAGGCGCTGCCGCAGGCAGTCGAGGGCTGGGAGCAGGGCACGGCGACGGTGGAGGACCACGGCAGGCTGCGCCTGGTCTGCGCAGACGGGCGCGCATGGCTGGAGAGCTCGGGCGAGCGCTACGACGCCATCATCAATGACGCGTTCTCGGGTTCCAAGGTGCCGCAGGAGCTCGCGGGCGAGGGCATGGCACGTGCCGTGGCGGCCGCGCTCGCGCCAGGGGGCGTGTACCTCGTGAACGTGGTGGCCAACGGACGAGCGGGCGAAGAGCTGCGCCCGGTGCGCGAGGCTGCCGAAGCCCTCACGCGTGTCTTCGCGCACGTCTGGATCCTCCAGGCCGCCGACGACCACTTCCAGGCGGACGAGAACTACGTGCTGCTGGCCTCCGACCAAGCCCATGAGTTCACGGACGCCATGGCCTACGAGGCCTGATGGGCGAACGGCAGATGCTTGCGGGCATCCCCGTGGAGATAGTGCGCAAGCGCATCAAGAACGTCTACGTGCGGGTCGTCCCGCCCGACGGCCATGTGGTTGTCTCTTGTAGCCAACGCGTGCCCATGGCCGAGCTCGAGCGCTTCGTCGGCGAACACCGTGACTGGATCGCCCGCCAACAGGCGCAGCTTGTCGCCCATCCAGCGCCCGTCCCACGCTCCTGCGTGACGGGCGAGGAGCTATACCTGTGGGGTCAGCGCCTGGCGCTGGTGGTGGAGGAGGGCGCCCGCTTTGGCATGCGCCTGGAACTCGAGGAGCCCCTCCGCTCGTGGCTGCCCGGCACGACTGGCTTCGGCGAGTTCCGTGAGGAACTGCCCGAGCTGCTCGGACGCGGCGCGCTGGCTCGGACGGAAAGCGTGGCGGGCGTCGCGCGGCTGCGCGTGCCGCAGGGGCGCGATGACGAGGCGCGGCGGCGTTGGCTACGCGGCTGGTACCGGGGCCAGCTGCAGGCCGTGGCTCAGGAGTTCGTTCCCTGGTGGGAGCAGCGCACGGGCCTGCGCTGCTCGTCGTGGTCTCAGCGCTGGATGACGTCGCGCTGGGGCACCTGCAACACGCGCAGCGGCCACATCCTGCTCAACACACAGCTCGCCAAGCACCCCCTGGAGTCGCTGGACTACGTGGTGCTGCACGAGATCTGCCACCTGCGTGTGCCCAACCACGGGCCGGCGTTCCACGCGCTGCTCGACCGACACATGCCCGACTGGCGCGCACGGCGGCGCGCGCTCAACGAACGCAGCTTCCCCTGGTCCGAGTAAGCC
>CACXFF010000302.1 GCA_902766805.1 uncultured Coriobacteriaceae bacterium
CACCCCGTAGAAGCCCGAGAGGACGCGCAGGTGCCGGTCCAGGTAGTCCAGGCCGCGTTCGTCCATCACGCGCGGGGCGAGGTGCTGGTATTGGATGCCCTCGTAAGCGATCACGGCGGGGGTGACGGCGCGGGCGAGGTCCATGTGCGCGAAGCGTTCGTAGTTCTGGGCGGTGAGCTTGTCGCTGCACTTCCAGAGCGCCTTGGCCTCGTCGTAGCTCAGCGCTTGCACCGCCTCCATGAGCACGCGCGTACGGTCCAGGAAGCGCGGCTCTCCGCGCACGGGCAGAGCACCGTCCACGACGTTCATCTTTTTGGCCGGCGAGATGATGATGACGAACGACATGGCGGTCCCTTCCTGCAGCGCATGTGACGGCACCATCCTACGTCACGGCTTGCACGCGCGGCCCCACAGCTCGTCCTGTCTTTTCCAGCCCGCGTTCGTCCGGCGGCCTGCGCTCGTCCGGCCCTCCGCGCTCGTCCCGTCCCCGCACACGTCCGGCGGTCTGCGCTCGTCCGGCCCTTCCCGCTCGTCCGACCCTCCGCGCGCAGGCGCATTCCGCACGCGCGTGCGGCGAGCCTCCCCTCACGGCTGCTTTTTTGTACACAAGGGAACGAGCTACAGGCGCGCGCGGACGCCACGGGCGTTTCATGGCAGAATGTCAATTCGGCAGTTCGGCGAGCCCTTCGGGCCAGCCCCGGGAAGGACCACGATGGACGACAAGATCTTCGGCGAGGAGCAGGCGCACCTCACCGCCACGTACGAGACGCTCCAACGCATCCACGACAACCTGGACGAGCAGATCACCACCACGCAAGCCCAAGCGGCGCAGGACCTGCGCGACCTTTCGGCCGAGATCCGTCCCGACACCCATGGCATCGAAGCAGACGAGATCCTGGAGTCGCTCGCCGCCATCGAGACGCTCAACGCCGTCATCGACGCCTACAACCAAGCGCACGACCTCACCCTGGACAAGCTGCGCCGCACGCTGCTGCTGCTCAACCAGCCCTATTTCGCCAAGGTGAGCTTGGAGATGCGTCCGGGGCGTCCCGCGCGCGACGTGTACATCGGGGTGGCCGGCATGATGGACGAGGAGCGCAACCCCATCGTCGTGGATTGGCGCAGCCCCGTGGCGGAGACCTATTACAACCAGCAGATGGGCCCCACCTCCTACCTCGTGAACGGCAAGGAGCGCAAGGTCAACCTGCTGCTGCGTCGACAGTTCTCCTTGGACCGCGCCGAGCTGCTCGGGTATTTCGACACCGACGTGGCGATCCAGGACTCGCTGCTGCTCGACGCCCTGCGCCGCCACCACTCCGAGAAGCTCCAGGACATCACCGCGACCATCCAGCGCGAGCAGAACGAGGTCGTGCGCCACGCCGACGTGCCCTGCCTCATCGTGAACGGCATCGCCGGGTCGGGCAAGACGAGCGTGCTGCTGCAGCGCATCGCCTACCTCTTCTACCAGGAGCGCGACACCCTCTCCCCCGACCAGGTGTGCCTCTTCTCGCCCAACGAGGTTTTCGCGAGCTACATCGACCAGGTGCTGCCGTCGCTCGGCGAGGCCAACCCGCACGTGCTCACCTGGCGCGCTTTCGCGGCCGAGCAGGGAGCCCGCGACCGCAACGACGGCCGTGGCACGGCGCCCGAAGAACTGCGCGCGTTGGCCGAGGCCGTGCCCGGGCTGCGTTTCGACGAGCGCGACTTCGGGCCCATCGTGCTGCATGACGAGACCCTGCTCACCGCCGCCCAGATCAAGAAGGCGTCCGAGAAATACGAGCAGTTCCCCGTTGGCAGCCGCCGCATGACGCTCACGCGCGAGGAACTGCACCGCCTGCTGGAACGCAAGATGGGCCGCATGGCACGCAGCGACGACATGCAGGAGGCCATGTTCGCCCTGGACATGGAGGAGCAGGTCCAGGTGTTCGGCGAGACGGTGGACCCGTCCAACGACGAGGAAGTCGAGCAGCTCACCCGCAGGTACGTGGAGTGGCGTTTTGGCGACGCCCACGACCTCATCGACAGCGCCGGCTGGCTGCGCATCGACGCCATCGGCGAGCGCATCTGCGGCCACGGTCTGAACGCCGCCGAGTGGATCTGGCTGCGCGACGCCATCAACGGCGCGGGCGGCACGGGCACGCGCTTCGTGATGATCGACGAGGTGCAGGACTACACGGTGGCCCAACTCATGGTGCTCGCACGGCATTTCGGACGCGCGCACTTCCTGCTGTTGGGCGACGAGCACCAGGCGATTTTTGCCGACAGCGCGCGCTTTGATCAGATGCGCGAGGTGTTCGGGGAGACGTGCGGGCAGGTGGACGAGTGCCGCCTGCTCACGAGCTACCGTTCCTCGCCGGAGATCACCGAACTGTTCAGCGGCCTGGTGCTCGACGACGAACAGGGCAAGAGCCTGTCGTCGGTGCGCGAGGGCGGCGTGGCCCCGCGCATGGTGGCCTGCCTGGAGACGCCCGTCTACCTGGACGCCGTCCGCGCCGCGATCACACAGGCAGCGGACGCCGAGGGACTCACCGCCGTGGTGTGCGCCGAGCGGCCGCGTGTGCGTTGGTTGGCCAAGCAGCTGGGAGAGGAAGCCCGCGTGTTGGGACCGCACGACCCGCTGCCGGCGACGGGCGTGGTCATCCTGGACCTGCCGTTGGCCAAGGGCCTCGAGTTCGACCGCGTAATCGTGGCCGACGCGAGCGCCGAGGTCTATCCGGACACCCCGCTCGCGCGCAGGCAGCTCTATACCTGCATCTCGCGCGCCATGCACGAGGTCACGCTCATCAGCCAGGGGCCGCTGTCGCCGCTGCTGGGCTAGGGCTGGCGCCACAGCCCGCGATTTCTAACGGCCCATGTCCCGCAGGCGCGTGCCACGCGGGGCATGGGCCTCGTTTTTGCGTAATTGATTCGAGTTTTGATGGATTTTCGCAACCCCGATGGAAGATTTGTCAGTTTGGCTAAGGTTTTGAGGGGTCTACGCGAGTATCAGAGGCCCTCCGGAGGACAAAAGCCCAGATAATAATGAGGGGACTACTTCGTAAATCGCCGAAAACCTTAGCTAAACTGACAAATCTTCCATCGGGGTTGCGAAAACCCATCAAAACTTGAATGAAATGCCCTTGCACGCGCAATTCGAGCCGCCAAGCCGGGCCCGTCGGCAGCTCTGACGCCACAAGTTCGTCACGTGTAACAAAGACTCCCCGCGCAGGCGCTACACTGATGCCTACCCCAACCCGAAAGGAAGCTCATGGACAGTACGCTGCGCATGCAGGCAGCGCAACCCGA
>CACXFF010000303.1 GCA_902766805.1 uncultured Coriobacteriaceae bacterium
CGCTGGCCGCCGCCGGCACCTCGATGTCGACAGGCTTCGCGTCCTGCGGCTTGTCCTGCTGCGATGCCTTCTGCTCTTCTGCCATGGGTGGCTCCTTCCTGCCCTGGCGCGCCCACAACCGAACCGCCGCGCCACTACGAATGCTCACGGTTGGCATTATCGCGCAAGGCTCGGACAAAAAAGCCGCCGCGCGCCGGCTCGCACGGGCGCGTGGTACCAAAAAGACGTGGTCCTTTTGGTACCACGGGCGTGCGGGCGGCAGCGGGCCCGCGCCTCAGCCCCGCGCGAGGTCCCAGAGCGCCCCGTAAAGCTCGTTGCCGAGCAGCCAGCCACGCGCGGTGGGAGCCAGGGCGCCGTCCTCCCCCTGCATGGCCAAGCCACGCCCGACCACGTCGCAGATCGCCGCGTCCACCCGCGCAGCACCGATGGCCTCACGCGCCCTCCGCACGACCGCGTCCGCGGCGCCAGCGCTCATGCGCGTGCCCAACATGAGATCCTCGGCAGCGGCCTCGCGCGCATTGAGGAACTCCACGTCCCAGGCAAGGTCGGCCAATCCGGACGCCGCGCCGACCTCATCGGGCGACGACGCGCAGGTCAGGCGCACACGTGCCCCCTCAGGAGGCAGGTCGGGCAGGCTTGGCGCCGCCGCGCGCAGGCACGCGTATTCCCCTGCCGACAGCATCGACGCGGCCGCCGTCCCCAGGCCCAGATAGCTTTTGCCCGTCCAATAGGCCTGGTTGTGGCGGCAGGCTTTGCCGGGCAGCGCATAGCTCGCGACCTCATAGCGCGAGAAGCCTCGCGCGTCCAGGTACGCGGCCGCCTGCAGCATGCGGTCGGCCTCGTCGTCCTCGTCGGGTTCGTCCAGCTCTCCCGCGTCCACGCGTGCCGCCAGCGGCGTGCCCTCCTCCACCATGAGCGGGTAGACGCTCACGTGGCCTACGCCACAGCCAACGAGCTGCTCCAGGCTCCTACCAAAGACCATGTCCGTCTGTCCGGGCAGGGCGCACATGAGGTCGGCCGAGACGTCCAGGCCGCTGTCCACGGCCGCTTCCACGCGCTCGCGCGCCTGTGCCGCCGTGTGCACCCGCCCCAGCAGCGCCAGCTCGGCATCGTCCAAGCTCTGCACCCCGATGGACACGCGCGTGGCCCCCGCGCTCCGTGCCTCTGCGAGCACGTCGTCGGCAAGCGAGTCGGGGTTGGCCTCGAAGCTCAGTTCGGCGCCCGAGCCCAGGAGCTCGCCGACGCCCGCGAGGAGCCTCCCGAGCGCTTCGGCACCCAGATAGCTTGGCGTGCCACCACCCAGATAGGCCGTGTCCAGCCCGTCCACGAGCCCACACTCGCGCGCTTCGCCCAAGAGCCGCAGCAGGGCCACGACGTACTCCCCCATCCGCGCGGAGCCGCGCGGCGTGGCGTAGGTCGTGAAGTCGCAGTACGCGCAACGCTTCACACAGAAGGGAACGTGCAGGTAGAGATGGCGCATCTTGTCCTTCGCATAGTAAAAAAGGGTCGCCTTACACTTCGATCTCTTCGCGCACGCGGGCTGCCAGCTCGAGGAACTCGTCCACCGTGCTGCAGGCCATGGCTTGGTTGCGCAGGCTGCTCGCCATTGGGAAGCCCTTGAGGTACCAGCCCGCCAGGCTGCGGGCGCGCGCCAGATGGGCGCCCGTTGCCTCGAGCAGGCGCACGTGCAGCGCGAAGGCCGCGAGCTTCTGCTCGAAGCCGGCCTGCACTCCCGAGAAGATCCACGGGTTGCCGTACGAACCGCGCGCCACGAAGGCCGCCGCGGCTCCCGTCTGCTCGAGCACGGCTTGGGCGTCCGCGGTCGTGTAGACGTCGCCCGACGCAATGACGGGCAGGTCAACGGCCTGCACCACGCGCGCAATGGCCGACCAGTCGGCGACCCCGCGGTAGAGCTGCGAGGCATAGCGCCCGTGCACCGCAATGGCCGCGGCACCCGCCTGCTCCATCGCGCGGGCAAAATCGGGCGCGAGCTCCGTCCCCGTCACGCGCCCTTGGCGAATCTTGACCGTCACGGGCACCTGCGTGTGGGCACGCACCGCCTCCACGATCGCCGCGGAACGCACGGGGTCATCCATGAGCGCGGAGCCCTCACCCTTGCGCACCACCTTGGGCACCGGGCAGGCCATGTTGATGTCGATGAGCGCCAGGCGCTCCCCCAGCCGCTCGCTCACCTGCTCGGCAGCCTCGGCGAACTGCGCCGGGTCGCTGCCAAAGAGCTGCACGGCCAGGTCACGCTCGGCCGCACAGGGCTCCACGAGCTCCCACGTCGCCGCGCCGCCATAGTGGATGCCCGCCACGCTCACCATCTCGCTGTAGGCCAGGGCCGCCCCGCCCGCACGCGCCATCGTGCGGTACGCAGCATCGGACACCCCTGCCATCGGCGCCATAAGCAGGCGCGCGGCACGAAGACGCTCCGCCAGCGTCCCCTCGCGCGGGAACGGCTTCACTGCCCGCGCCAAGCCCGCCTCCGCGGCAGCCTCGGCCAAGACCTGTACAGTGAGGTCGGGAAGCTGCGCCTTGCGCGCGAGACGGTCGGCCGCAGCGGCATGCCCGCGCGCCATTACTCGTCGTCCACCTTGAGCACGGCGAGGAAGGCCTCCTGCGGCACGTCCACGCTACCGATGGCCTTCATGCGCTTCTTGCC
>CACXFF010000304.1 GCA_902766805.1 uncultured Coriobacteriaceae bacterium
AGCGTGATGATGCCCATGGTCTTCTGGGCGTCGTTGTTGCCGTGCGAGTAGGCCATGAACATCGAGCTCGCGATCTGCATCTTGTGGAAGAAGCCGTTGGCCTTGCGCGGCGTCCACTCGGCACACAGCCAAAAGACGAGCTTCATCACCGAGAAACCGAGCAGCATACCGATGAGCGGCGAGGTGAACAGGGGGATAACGACCTTGTTGAGCACGCCCTGCCACATCACGTGGTCCATACCCGCGGTGTAGACGATGGTCGCGCCGATGAGCGACCCGATGAGGGCATGACTCGAGCTGGAGGGAATGGAGTGCCACCAGGTGAACAGGTCCCACGCGATAGCGCCCAACAGGGCGGACAGAATCACGTAGAGCGGCAGAGCAACGTCCACCAGACCATGGGCGATGGTCATGGCGACACCCTCGTTGGTGAGCGCGCCGATGAAGTTCATGGCGGCACTCATAAGGATGGCCACGCGCGCGGGCAGCGCGCGCGTGTACACCGTGGTGGCAATGGCGTTGGCAGTGTCGTGGAAGCCATTGATGAACTCGAAGATGATGGCGGCCACCAACACGCCGATAAGCAAAGCTGACAACAGTACTCCTTTATGCGTTCTTCATAAGGACGCCCTGGACTACGTTGGCGACTTCGCACACAGCGTCCAGCACGCCCTCCATCCCGTCGAGCAGGGCCTTCCACTTCTGGGTCTCGATGGGGTCGGCACCCGGCTCGAAGAGGCGGGCGAGGCCATGGCGGTAGGACACGTCGCCCTCGTCCTCCAGGCGCTTGATCTCCACGATGCAGTCCAGAACGGTCTGGTCGTTGCGGTACTGAGGAAGGTGCTCGAAAAGCTCCCGCAGCTTGTTCGTGGCCCGCACCGTGATGCCGGCGACTTCTTTGGCCTCGGGACGCATCTCGGTCACCCGGAAGAGCAGGAAGCGCGCAGAGACGTCTTCCATCAGGTCGGGGACCTCATCCATAGCGTGCACGAGCTCGTTGATATCCTCGCGATCGAAGGGAGTGATGAACGACTCTGCCAAGGTACGCAGGCTGTTGCGCAGGTGATCGTCGCACGCCACCTCGCGCTCCTTGACTTGGGCCACGAGAGCCTCGGCATCGTGGGGGAACTCGTTGACTACGCGCACATACACATCACCGCACGCAGCGATGTCGTTGGCAAACTCCTTGAGCAGTCCATAGAACGCATCTTCCTTGCGCTTGACGCGACCACCGATAGCCATGTCATCACACCTCTCCGACTTGAAGGCGCAAACCGTTGTAATGATAGAGGTTTGTTGCCGCCATGTGAATCGTTTTGTCATCTCCCTGAAGCGCATATGGCAGGAATGTCACAGCTATTTCACTACCCCGACAAGACTCGCTGTAAACACGCGAGACCACCCAACGCAGTGGACGCTCGGCATACGCTCATGCGCGCGCTGCATGTCCCAAAGCGTGTCCTAGCCCCTCACGATACCTGCCACTTCTCCCGCGAGCGTGATGCTGCCGCAGGCGATATAGGGCGTGTCCTTCAGCAGGTCGAGGGCGGCCGCGACATCGGGGGCCACGGCTACGTCACGCACGCCAGCTTGTCGGAACAGCTCCCCCAGCTCAGCGGCAGCGAGGGCTCGCGGCGAAGAGGTCTGCGTGGCGACCACCCGCGGGAACTCCCCCGCCAGCAGCTCAACGATGCCGGCAACGTCCTTGTCGGCAAGGACGGCCGCCAACAGGCAGGGACGCTTCTGGGGGTCGGGCTCGATGGCACGCACCGCGTCCAGGAACACGCGCACGCTCTGCGGATTGTGACAGGCGTCGATGAGTCCCAGCGGGTCTGGCCGCACGACGTCGAAGCGTCCTGGCGTGGGGCAGGCGACCACCGACTGCGCGAGGGCCTCCCGGTCCAAGGGCCTGTCCAGGAACTGCTCGCAGAGCACAATGGCGCAGGCGATGTTGGCGGCTTGGTACGCGGGCTTGAGTGCTCCAATCTCGGCGTAGCTGGCACGCGGGGTGGTAAGCTCCACGATGAGGCTGTCGCCCAGCCTGCGCGGCCGGCGCGCGATGCGGTAGCTGGCGCGGGGCAACTCTGGATGGTCACGCAACTCGCCTTGCTCCAGCTCGCCCGGCGCGTCCGCGAGCTGTTCTGGACGCAGCAAAACCGGAGTGACGCCCTCGGAGCGCGCCCGCCCCAAGAACAGATCCTCCACGCTGGCTGGCGTAGCGGTGCCCACACCAAGCACGCAGGTCCTCCCGCGCTGGATGACCGCGGCCTTCTCGGAGGCGATGTCTTCCAGCGTGTCGCCCAGGATGCGCATGTGGTCGAGCCCAATGCCCGTGACGGCCGTCGAACGTATGGAGCCTATGGCGCTTGTGGCATCCCAACGCCCGCCCATGCCCACTTCGAGCACCGCGACGTCCACCCCCGCCTCGGCGAAGACCACGCAGGCAGCCACGGTGAGAGAGTCGAACTCCGTGACGTCATAGGGCCTCTGCCCCGCAGCCACGCGCCGGGCGTTCACGCGCTCGCCTGCGACCTGGGCCGCAGCGAGGCCTCGCGCGAACTGCTCGTCGCTCACCACGCGACCGTCAATCTCCATGCGCTCGGGGTAGCGCACCAGCTCGGGGCTCGTATAGAGCGCGGTGTGCAGACCTTCGCCCCGCAGGATGGCGGCAGCGTAACGACTCGTCGAGGTCTTGCCATTGGTGCCTGCCACCTGCAAGCTGCTGAACGAGTGGTCGGGATTGCCCAGCTCCTCCAGCATGTCCACCACGGTCTCGAGCAGCGGCTCGATGCCAAAACGCAACGCCGAGTGCAAGGCTGCCAGAGCCTCGTCGTAGGTCCAAGCAGGAACGTCAAAGGGAACACGATATGCCATGGTCGGTCCTCCGTTCGGTAGTGGCTGAGAGCATGCGGATGAGCCGACGTCCATCAGGACGCCGGCCGTACGCTCAGCCCTTCCAGATCGCGCAATTGTTGGGTGTTTCGTAGCAGTCCACCTCACACACGGGCAAGCCCTGCGTACGCAAACGCTGTGCCACGTAGGCAGCGAGGTTTTCAGCCGTGGTGCGGAAGGGCAAGACGGTGAGCGAGAAGCCCTCCCCCTGCAGCGCCTCAATCGTGGCCGGAGCCAGCGAGCCGTCCTCCACCAGGAAGGTGTGGTCGAGCTCTTCGGCAAGGGCACGCACGGACTTCTTGAACACGCCAAAGTCCAGCACCATGTCACGCATCGTGCCTTCTTCCTGCAGCTGGTCCGCCTCGATGAAGACGACCAGGCGCCAGCGATGTCCGTGCAGGTTCTCGCACTTGCCGTAGTAGTCGGTGAGGAAATGGGCGGAGTCGAAGCTCGCCTCGGTCTTGAGCTGGTACATGGCTGCCCCTCTCATGAGTCCGTCGTTCTGTTTGCTGGCCATTGTAACGCGAACACCTGTACGAAAAAAGCCTCAGCCATTCGCAAATTGACCGTTGACAATACGAACATCTGTTTGCTATCGTGCTGCGCCAAGAACCGATC
>CACXFF010000305.1 GCA_902766805.1 uncultured Coriobacteriaceae bacterium
CATTCCCTTCAGTCTTCTCTACTTGGCAGGAGCGCGCCTCGGCCGCATGCTGCCGCGCCATGAGCGTATCCGCAGCTGGCTCGAGTCTCACGGCTGTCCGCCCTTGGAATGGGTGGGTCGCCACGCCCTCTGGATCTACGTCCTGCACCAACCCATGCTGGTAGGTGTGTTTACGCTCCTGTACCAGCATTAGGGTTTGAGCTTGCAAGGACGAGTCGTTGCCCCCACTCTAGTCGCCGAGCAAGCGGCGCGCGGCAACGCGGGCACCCAAGGTCACATCACATGGCGGGAGGTGGCCACGACGCGGTCGCCCGCAACGCCCTGCAGTCCGCGGTTGAACGGATTTCAGCGCGCCACCGTGCTGCGACAGCCCAGAAGGTTGCCAACAACGTCGGCGAAAGCGTGCGTGCGCAGGCTGTCGCCATGTTCGGAGGGACGACAGGGGCTTCGGGGCATATCCCGCAGGCGCAGACGATTCCCGTTTCTGGACTTGGCGAAGCCAATCCAGAAACGGCCCGCGGCGGCGAGCGCACGCCAGCGCGCGAGACCGCAACGCCCCCTGTCCCACGGCGCCGAGGACATGCCCCGAAGCCCCTGCCGGCCCGTCCCCGCAACAGCTACGCGGCCAGATCAGCCACGTGCTCAAATCAACCACAAACGAATGATCAACAGCCAAGCCTAAGACAAGCGCAACATGCGTAGCAGCTATTCCACCGCGTAGGGCAAGAAGGTCTTCTCCATGCGCCGTGGTATGCGCGCCGTGGCCAGAATGGCGTCACCCTCATAGCTTTCGCGGATGATCTGGCAGCCCTCGTGCAGCATGTTCACGAGCATGCCCTTGTCGTAAGGCACGCGCACCGTCATCGTCACACCCTGGCTGGCGGCGCAGTCGGCGATGGCATAGAGCAACCCGTCGACGCCCGTGCCTTCGGCTGCGCTCACGAGCACGGCTCCGGGATGCGCGCGTGCGACCGCGGGGACCTCGTCCGCATCGAGCAGGTCGCGCTTGTTGAGGACCACGAGCTGGTCAATGTCGGCAGCACCGACCTGACCGAGAATCTCGCGCACGGCATCGAGCTCGGCGTGGACGTGCGGGTCGGAGACGTCGGCCACGAGCAAGACGAGGTCGGCGTTGGCCACCTCGGCAAGCGTGGACTTGAAGGCCTCTACCAGCGTGGTGGGCAGCTTTTGGATGAAGCCGACGGTGTCGGTGAGCGTGATCTTGCGGCCTTCGGGAAGCACGAGGGCGCGCGTGGTGGGGTCGAGCGTGGCGAACAGCTCGTCTTTGGCGTAGACCGCAGAGCCGGTGAGCTGATTGAGCAGGGTTGACTTGCCGGCATTGGTATAGCCGGCCAGCGCCACGCGGAAGACGCCGGAGTCCCAACGGGCCTTGCGCTGCGTGGAGCGCTGGGTGTCCAGGCGCGCGAGCTCTCGGCGCAGGGTTGTGATACGGTCGCGCACGATGCGGCGGTCGGCCTCGAGCTGGTTCTCGCCCTGGCCGAAGCGGCTGCCGATGCCGCCGCGGCGCTTCTCCTTCATCAGGTGGCTCCACATGCCGCGCAGACGCGGGTAGACGTACTGCAGCTGTGCGAGCTGCACCTGCAGGCGCCCTTCGCGCGTCGTGGCGTGGCGGCCGAAGATGTCGAGGATGAGAGCCGTACGGTCGATGACCTTCACGTCATGGCCCACCGCGCGCTCGAGGTTGGCCTGTTGCGAGGGGCTAAGCTCGTCGTCAAAGACCACGACGTTGGCTTCGAGCGCCTCGACGGTGCGTACGAGCTCTTCTACCTTGCCTGAGCCGATGAAGGTGCGCGGGACGGCCCGGTCCAGACGTTGGGAAAGCTCCGCGACGACCTCGGCGCCGTCGGTTTCGACCAAGCGGGCGAGCTCGGCCATGGACTGTTCGTGCGGCCACGAGGCATTGCCCGTGTCCACGCCGACGAGAACGGCTCGCTCGGGCACGAAGGCCGTGGAAATGGGAGCAGACCTACGAGCGCACATCGGATTCACCTTCCGCCTTTGCCAAGTCCTGCTCCATGGTGCGGAGGGCATGGGCGCAGAACTCATCCCAGCTGCCGTAGGCGCCAGGTTCCAGCCAACGCGTCCGTCCGTCACGTCTCAGCCAGCTGAGCTGGCGTTTGGCATAGCGGCGCGTGCGCGTCTTGGTCCGTTCGATGGCGTCCTGCAGCGCACAGCTGCCTTCGAGCACCTGGAGCATCTCGGCATAGCCAATGGCCTGCCCGGCCGTGGAGTCGGCCTTGAGGCCCAGGTCACGCAGGCCGCGCACCTCGTCGAGCAGCCCGTCGGCAACCATGCGATCCACACGTGCGTCGATGCGCGCGTACAGCGTCTCGCGCGGCCAGGCGATGGCCCAGATGCGCGCGTCGTAGTGCGGGGCGCGCCGCTTGAGGCCCTCGTGGTGCTGCGCATAGCTCTTGCCTTGGTCTAGGAGCTCGAGCGCGCGTATGACGCGGCGCAGGCTGTGGGGGTGTATGAGGGCCGCAGAGGCTTCATCTCGGGAGCGTAGGAGCTCGTAGAGCGCCTCAGCCCCCTGCTCGGCCGCCATGGCCTCTCTAGTGGCGCGCCGTTCGTCTCCACGTTCTCCCTCTGGGAAGCTCATCTCGTCGATCGTAGCGTCCAGGTACAGTCCCGTGCCTCCGCAGAGCACGGGCATGCGCCCGTCCGCGCAGAGCCCATCAACCCATGCGCGCGCGGCGCGCTGGAAGAGCGCTACAGAGTAGTCTTGGGTGGGGTCGGCCACATCCACCATGCGCAGGGGCACACGACGCTGCTCGACGGGCTGTTTGGCCGTGCCGATGTCCATGCCACGGTAGACCTGCATGGCGTCGACCGAGATGACCTCGGAACCCCAGGCCAAGGCACAGCGCTCGGCGAGCTCGGTCTTGCCGCTGGCCGTGGCGCCCACGATGCAGACCACCCGATGCAGCGCAGGCGTCAAGACACGTCTCCCACCAGGGAGCCACGCAGGTACCAGGTGCGTGCCTCGGCGACCTCGACCTGCGCGAGCTTGCCCACCAGCTCGTCGATCGTGCGGCCCTGCGGCACGTCGAACAGCACGGTGCGGTTTTTGCGACTGTGTCCCACAGCCACGTGCGGGTTGCGCTCGGACGATCCTTCGACCAGGCACTCCACGCGGGTGTTCAGCGCTTGCTGGTTGCTGTCATGTGACAGGCGTGCCACGAGCTCGGCCAGGCGCTCGAAACGCTCCTGGATGACCTCGTGCGGCGTGTCGTCGTGCATACGAGCGGCGGGCGTGCCCGGGCGCGGCGAGTAGATGAAGGTGAAGGCGGAGTCGAACGCCACGTCCTCTACCAGCGCGAGGGTCTGCGCGAAGTCCTCTTCGGTCTCCCCCGGGAAGCCCACGATGAGGTCGGTCGACAGCGCGATGTCGGGCATCGCGGCGCGGATGCGTGCGACCAAGGCGCGGTAGTCGTCATCGCTGTAGTGGCGGTTCATGGCCTTGAGGATGCGCGTCGAACCGCTCTGAACAGCCAGGTGCAGGGCGGGCATGACGGCGGGCGTCTCCGCCATGGCGGCAATCGTCTCGTCGGAGAGGTCTTTGGGGTGCGACGACGTGAAGCGGATGCGCTCGATGCCTGTCGCGCCCACGGCACGCAGCAGCTCGGCAAAGCGAGGCTCTCCGTAGCGGTCGCGGCCATAGGAGTTGACGTTCTGGCCCAACAGGCAGATCTCGCGCACGCCGTCCGCCACCAGGCGCTGGCACTCCCCCACCACCTGGTCGAACTCGCGACTGACCTCCCGTCCGCGCGCGTAGGGCACGATGCAGTAGGTGCAGAAGTTGTTGCAGCCCGTCATGATGGGCACCCAAGCGTGGAAGCGCTCGGCGCGCTTGGAGGGCAGGTCGGTGGAGAATCCACGGTGCGTGGGGTCCACGTCGATCGCGAGCGGCCCGTGCTTGCGCTTGGCGTCCTGGCCCAGCGCGGAGATGATGAGGTCGGGCAGGCTTGCCAGCGCCGCGGTGCCGAAGACGACGTCGACGTTGGGGGCGTGCGCGCGGATGGCATCGCCCTCGGTCTGGGCTATGCAGCCGCCCACGCATACGATACGGCGTCCGCACGGCGGCGTCGGGGCGCTCACCATGGCCGAAAGCTGACCGTAGAGGCGTGTGTTGGCTTTTTCGCGCACGCAGCAGGTCATGAA
>CACXFF010000306.1 GCA_902766805.1 uncultured Coriobacteriaceae bacterium
AACGGTGAAAGTGACGTTTGCGTACCCGCCAACCTGTACCCAAACGGTGAAAGTGACGTTTGCGTACCCGGTTGGGCGTCCTCAAACGGCGAAAAGTGCGTTTGCGTACCCTGCCCCCGTTGGTTGCATGTTCAATTGCAAGTGGCTATACTCGTTCATCGAACGTTTGCTTAGCTGCCAATGCTGAACATCCCAAACGGAGCCGAAAGGACGCACCTATGGCACTTACGCGTAATGAGTTCTCCATCCTGAACGCGCTCATCCAGACGCCCGAAAAGACCACCCAACGCAAGATCGCCGAGGTCACGGGCATGTCGCTGGGTACCGTCAACGCTACGCTGGGCTCGCTTTCGGGCCGTGGCCTGGTGGAGGACGGCATGGTCACGCCCGCGGGCGCCAATGAGCTCGAGCCCTACCGCGTGCGCGGTGCCATCGTGATGGCCGCCGGACTTTCTAGCCGTTTTGCCCCCATCAGCTACGAAAAGCCCAAGGGCCTGTTGCGCGTGCGCGGCTCCGTGCTCATCGAGCGCCAGATCGAGCAGCTGCTCGAGGCCGGCATCACCGACATCACCGTGGTCGTGGGCTACAAGAAGGAGTACTTCTTCTACCTCGCCATGAAGTACGGCGTGCGCATCGTCGTGAACCCCGAGTACGAGACCCGCAACAACAACTCCACCCTCTGGCGCGTGCGCGACCGGTTGGCCTCCGCCTACATCTGCTCGAGCGATATCTACTACACCGAGAATCCCTTCGAGCGCTATGTGTATGAGTCCTACTACGCGTGCGAGCACGTGGACGGTCCCACCAAAGAATGGTGCCTCAAGGTCGGTCCGCGCCGCCGCATCACGGGCTGCACCATCGGCGGCGCCGATGCCGACATCATGCTCGGCCATGCCTATTTCGACGCGCGCTTCGGCACGCGCTTCGGCCAGATCCTCGAGGAGGAGTACGACCGCCCCGAGACGGCCGACAAGCTCTGGGAGACCATTTACCTCGAGCACCTGCGCGAGCTGCCCATGGTGGCGCGCCGCTATCCGGCGGGCTCCATCCACGAGTTCGACAACTTGGACGAGCTGCGCGAGTTCGATCCGAGCTTCCTGTCCAACGTGGACTCGGAGATCTTCGACAACATCGTGAGCGTGCTGCACTGTGACAAGAATGCCATCCATGACTTCTACCCGCTCAAGCAGGGCCTCACCAACCTGTCTTGCCATTTCGCGGTGGGCGAGGGCGACGACAAGGCCGAATACGTCTACCGTCATCCCGGCGTGGGCACCGAGAAGCTCATCAGCCGCGCGGGCGAGCACGCGGGCCTCAAGCTGGCCAAGGAGCTGGGCTTGGACGACACGTTCATCTACATGAACGAGGATGAGGGCTGGAAGCTTTCGCGTTTCGTGCCGAACGCGCGCAACCTCGACACCTCTGTGGACGAGGAACTTGACCGCGCCATGAAGTACGCCCGCAAGCTCCACGAGTCGGGCGCCACATTGGAGCGCAAGTTCGACTTCTACGACGAGGGCAAGGCCTACGAACGCACTCTGGCTGAGCGCGGCCCCATCGACGTGCCGGGCTATTGGGAGCTGGAAGAGAAGGCCCATCGCCTGCGCGAGTACGCCCGCGAGGACGGCTTGGGCCGCGAGGTCATCAGCCACAACGACTTCTTCGAGCTCAACTTCCTGGTGGACCAAGAGGGCAACATGAGCCTGATCGACTGGGAGTACGCTGGCATGTCCGACGAGGCCAACGACATCGGCACCTTCTGCGTGTGCTGCCAGCTGAGCCCCGAGCGCATCGAATACGCGCTGTCCTGCTATTTTGGCCGCACGCCGACCTTTGCCGAGCGCCGCCACTTCTGGGTCTTTGTGGTGCTGGCGGGATGGTGCTGGTACGTGTGGAGCCTGGTGAAGGAGGCCGAGGGCACCGACGTGGGCGAGTGGTTCTTCATCTACTACAGTTACGCGGCTGACTATGTCGACAAGGTTCTCGACTGGTACGAGCACTACGACAACGAAGGCAACGCGCTGGCCTAGTCATCAGTGAGTGTTCCCCTCTCGGCGCCCGTGCCGCTCTGGCGACACGGGCGCTGGCTTTGTGCAACGTGCGTCTCCCCGTGCTTGCACGCCCTGATCCTCGCCGGCTCACGCTCTTCTGTTTCCGTTCGTTCAAAAGAATGAAGAAAACGAGATTGTATGAACATCTCGACGACGCCTGCGCTATACTGTTCGTCGGACATCCGAACCACGAGTTTTTCGAACGCAATGCAAACGCACGACGGAAGGGATGGAAATGCTGTACGGACTTATTTCTGGTATCACTTGGGGATTGGACACGGTCATTCTGGGCATCGCCTGCGCGATGGTGCCGTTCCTCGGAGCCGCCGAGACCAACTTCGCCACCGCAGCCCTGCACGACGTCGCTGCCGCCCTCATCCTGCTGGTGTACATGGGCGTGCGCGGCCGTCTGGGCGATACCATCGCGGCCCTCAAGACCCGTTCCGGCAAGGTCGTCATGCTCGGCGCGCTGCTGGGCGGCCCCATCGGCATGAGCGGTTACCTCGCGGCCATCAGCAACATCGGTGCGGGCAACACGGCCGTCATCTCCGCTTTCTACCCGGCCGTGGGTACGCTGGGCGCGGTGCTGGTTCTGCACGAAAAGATGAGCGTCCGCCAGATCATCGCGCTGGGCGTCGCCATCATGGGCGTCGTGGCCATGGGCGCCATGGCCGGCGGGTCGGTCGAAGGCGGCAACGTCTTCGTGGGCATCATGGGCGCGCTGCTCTGCGTGTTCGGCTGGGGCATCGAGGCCGTCATCCTGGCCTGGGGCATGAAGGACGACGCCGTGGACAACGAGACCGCGCTGCAGCTGCGCGAGACGACCTCCGCGCTGGCCTACGTGCTCGTGGTCCTGCCCCTCTCCGGCACGATGGGCTTCACGGTGAACGCCCTCTTCACCCCCGCCACGGGCGTCGTGATGCTCGCTGGCCTGGCTGGCGTGATCAGCTACCTGTACTACTACAAGGCGATCGACGCGATCGGTGCTGCCCGCGGCATGGCCCTCAACATCTCCTACTCCGCGTGGGCGGTCGTGTTCAGCGCGCTGCTCGTGGCCATCCCGTCGCTGTCCTCCCTGGGCGCGATCCCTGGCCCGATGGAGATCGTCTGCTGCATCGCCATCATGGTGGGCACGGTCCTCTCCGCCACGCCCGACTGGTCGGAGCTGGGCATCAAGTCCCTGAGCGCGCACAGCCAAGCGTAGGGGCTCGTCACAGGCCTTCCCTGCGGAGCGCGGAGCCCCTGGTTCCGCGCTCCTCTTTTTTGTCGGCTTGCCGGCTGGACGGCGTCTTCCCATGCCGCGCGGCGCGTTTGCGGGGCGCACCGCGCTAGGCGCCTGCCTACGCTACACTGTAAGGGTATGAACATCCACGCTATGCGTGCCGTGTGTGTGGGGGGCACATGAGGGTCCTAGCAATCATTCCCGCCTATAACGAGGAGGCGTGCCTAGCTGGCACTGTGTCCGGCTTGGTGCGCACCTGCCCCGACATCGACTACCTCGTTGTCAACGACGGTAGCCGCGACAACACCGACGCCATATGCGTGGAGGGGGGCTTCCCCCACGTGACGCTGCCCATCAACACGGGGCTTGCCTCGGGTTTCCAGACCGGCATGAAGTACGCCCTGCGTCACGGCTACGATGCCGCGGTGCAGTTCGACGCCGACGGTCAGCACCTGCCCGAGACCCTTCCCGTGATGATCGAAGCCATGGAGCGAGAGCGTGCCGACATCGTGATTGGCAGCCGTGCCCTGGCGGGAGAGTCTGAGCCGGAGGGCTTGCGTGGCGTGGGCTCCAGATTCATCGCGGGCATCATGCGCCTCACCACGGGCACGCGCATTACCGACCCCACCTCGGGCCTGCGGCTCTACTCCCTGCGGGCCATCGAGGTTTTCGCCAAGGCCTTCGACCTCGCGCCCGAGCCCGACGCGGTGGCCCTGTTGGCACGCAAGGGCTACAAGGTCGTGGAGGTGCCCGCGCGCATGCAGGAGCGTCAGGGCGGCGTGAGCTATCTCAACGCGGGCAACGCGATCCGCTACATGGCGCGCACGAGCGTCTCCATCCTGCTCTTCCAATGGTTTAGATAGGGGTATGCCATGCTGAGTATCTCCCTGAGGATCTTGCTCGTGGTCGGCGCCGTCTTGGTGTTTGCGGGCATTGCCAGCCGCGTGAAGAGATCCCGCATGCAGATGCAGGACTCGCTGTTTTGGCTCATCCTCGGCGCGTTGTTGGTGGTCATGTCACTGTGCCCCGACATCGCCGTGTTCTTTGCGCGGCTCTTCCAGGTGCAGTCGCCCACCAATTTCGTGTTCCTTGCAGCCATCGCCATCCTGCTGGTCAAGCAGTTCGACGATGCGTCCCAGATCTCCCAGCTCAAGCAGCGCGTCAATCAGCTCACACAGGAGGTCGGCCTTTCCGCAACCGAAGACGCGCGTCGCGATGCAGCTCTTGCGGAGGCGCGCGCCGATGCCTTGGCGGGCGAGCTCATTGCGGAGTATGCTCCTGAGCCAGAACAAAAGGAACAGGTTCCCCCAGCTCCCAACGCCTCTTCCGTCGTGCGCGAGGAGCTCGAGCAGGCAGACTAGTCCGGTCGCCTGTACACCCCTACAGGAGGTATCGTACGTGAGTCCCTTCCCCGAGGCCCTCGTGGTCCCCGTCGGCCTGTGCGCCACTTTGGTGCTGTATTTCGGTCCTGGTTACCTGGTGGCACGCGCGCTGCGTTTCCCGCGCACATGGGCCTGCTGCATCGCGCCGCTCGCGAGCTGGGCGTTCGTCTCCGTGCTGTGCGAGGTCTACGCGCGCCTGGGCGTGTTTGCCAGCTATCCGAGCGTCGTGGTCCCCCTGCTGCTGCTTGCTGGCGCCTGTTGCGTGGTCAGCCGCCTGCTCGGCGCGCGCGTCCAGCCCTCCAGCGCGTCGCACGCTCGCCCGGAGCCGGCCGCCCCTCTGTGGCGCCGCGCCCTGGGTGGCGACCAGGACCTGGCTCTGCCCAATCTGCCGGCGTGGTCGCTGTTGGTCGCAGCCCTGCTGGGCGCGGGCTTGGGCTACCTGCTCTTCGTCGAGCCCATCGGCGGCATGGGAAGCTTCTTCCCGGGCGGCGACAACTACATCCACACCGCCATGGTGCGCGCGTTCGCGGACTCGGGCCAGATGTCGTCGCTCAGCTCGTCGGTCTATCGCACCGCGCTCGACAGCCCCATCGACCCCTGGGCGAGCTACTCGTTCTACCCGGCCGGCTGGTCGTCGGCCGCGGCCCTGATCGCGCAGACCATCGGCCAAAACGTCGCAGTGGCTGCCAACCTGGTCACCTACGTCTCGATCGGCGTCGTGTACCCGCTCTCTGCCACGGCGCTCGCCGCCGCGCTCTTTGCCGACGATCGCCGCAGCATCGCGGTTGCCGGCCTGGCCGCGCTCTCGTTCGCCGCCTATCCCTGGCTCATGCTCACCTTTGGTCTGCTGGCGCCCAATCTGTCGGCCAACGCCCTGGTGCTCTGCGAATGCCTGGCCTTCATCCTTTTCGCCGGCGACCACCTGCGCGGGCGGGCGCGCCTGGCGCCGCTGCTGTTCTTCGTGCTGGGCGGCGTGGCGATCGGCCTGCTCCAGCCCAACGGCATCTTCTCTTGCGCGGTCTTCCTCGTGCCGTTCTGCGTAGCGCGCGCCTGGGCTTGGAAGCACGAGGGCATCCCCGGCGGCAAGCTGCTCAACGTCGTCGCCTGCGCCGTCGTGATCGGCGCCTTCTGTGCGGCGTGGGTGGCGCTCTATCGTCTGCCGGCCTTCGCGTACGTGGTGGGCGTTGACTTCTGGCATCCCTTCACGGGGCGTGCGGGCGCGCTCGTCAACGTCTTCAGCCTGGCCTACCTCAACGGGTTCGAGTACGCCGGCCCCCAATGGGTGCTTTCGGCGCTGCTGTGCCTGGGCGCCGTGCGCTGCGTGGTGCAGCGCCGCAACATCTGGCTCGTGTGCTCGTACGCGTTGGCCGCGGGATTGGTCTTTGTGTCCAACTGCGTGCATGGCGAGCTGCGCCAACTGCTCGCGGGCTTCTGGTATGTGGACTTCTACCGCCTGGCGGCCTTGGCGGCCATCTGCGGCGCTCCGCTGGCGGCCTTCGGCCTGTCCTGGGTGGGCGAGGGCCTCGCGGCGCTTTTGGCCCGGGACGGCGAGGACACGCGTGCGCGCCAAGGGGTCGCCACGGCCCTCTGGGTCGCCCTGCTGCTGGCCTTCGCCGCGCAGAACTTCTACGGCGCCTACCCGCTGCCTGGCCAGGACATCGACGCCTCCGAAGGGCTGCGCCAGACGGCCTTTGGCAACGTGCGTTGGCGCATGCGTTCGCTGTACCGCGACAACAACGTCTACACCCCCGAGGAGCGTGCCTTCGTCAATGAGGTCAAGCAGGTCGTGGACGGCGATGCGCTGATCGCCAACGACCCGTTCGACGGCTCGATCTCGGCCTACAGCATCGACGGCCTGCGCGTGTACGAGCGCTACGTCGTCGGCTACGGCAGCGAGCAAGAGCTCGCCGACAGCGCCCTGGTGCGCGAGCGCCTGGCCAACATCGCCAACGACCCCGAGGTCGCAGCGGCTGCCCAACGCCTGGGCATCCGCTACGTGTTGCGCCTGTACGAGGACCCCGGCTCGTCGTCGTGGTTCTGGGGCATCAACGAGGCGCCGCTCTTCGACGGCGTGAACGTGATCGGCGACGACACCCCGGGCTTCCATGTGGTGCTCGCCGAAGGACCGTACCGTCTCTACGAGCTCGACGCCGCCTGAGTGCGTCGGCGCGCCCGGCTCGCCTAGCACGGCCCAACGCGACTTGGCGCGATCAAGCGAGGCCGGGAGCGACTTCGCGCAGCTGCGCGGCCTCGCACGAGGGGCAGCCCCGCAGGCACCATGCCGCGCGGGGCTGCCGTACAATGGAGCCGTTGCCCGTGCGCCCTCGGCGTGCGGGCCTGTCGCCGTGCGCGGGCGCCCGCCTGCGAGAGGAGAGCCGCCATGTTCATCAATCGCATCGCCTACGAGCTGCGTCGTGCACCCGAGCTGGCGCAGGTCCGTGCCGACCTGGCGGCGGGCAAGGACGCCCAGCTCTCGGTGGCGCAGTCGGCCCGCATGCTCCTGCTCGCGGCGCTGTGGAGCGAGCGGCCCCGTCCCTGTGTGCTCGTGGTTTCGGGCGAGGAGGCGGCCGACCGCGCGGCCCGCAGCCTCGCGGCGTGGCTCGGCCTGGACGTGGTGTGCCGCTATCCCGAACGCAAGGACCTTCCCTGGAAAGACGCACGTCCGGACGACGCGGTGATCGGCGCGCGCACCCGTGCCGTCAACCGCCTGGCGCTCGGCGAGCCCTGCGTGGTGGTGGCGAGCGCCCGCGCGCTGCTGCGCTGCGTGCCGCCCGTGGGCTCGGGCTACTACAGTCCCGCGACCTTCGCCGTGGGCGACGAGCTGCCCTTCGAGGACGTGGGGGCGCTGTTCGTCGGGTTGGGCTATGCCAATACCGGCGCCTGCGACGCGCCGGGCACCTTCCACGTCCACGGCGACACGGTCGACGTGTGGCCCGCGCAGGCCACGAGCCCGGTGCGCCTGGAGTTCTTTGGCGACGAGGTGGACCGCATCCGCCGCATGGTGCCCGCCACGGGCCAGACCATCGGTGACCTCATGGAGGTGGAGGTCCTGCCCGCGCGCGAGCTCGCCCTCACCGACGCCACGGTCCTCAACGCCCGCAAGGCGCTCTACGACCGCGCCCAAGACGACCGCACGGTCGCGGCCGAGCTCGAGCTCATCGAGGCCCGCAGCGCGAGCCCGCTCATCGACAAGTACCTGCGCGAGCTCTATGGCTCCACGGCCAGCCCGCTCGCGCACATGGCGGCCGACGCTCTGGTGGTCCTGGCAGAGCCGCGCTCGCTGTTCGACGACTGCACTCGCGCCTACGAGGAGCTCTCACAGCTCGCCCGCAACGCCCGCGCGTCGTTGGACGGCCTGTTCCTTTCGCCGCGCGAGATGGACTTCGGGGCGCAGCAGCGCCTGTCCTTCGCCTCCATCATGCGTGCGGGCACGGCCAAGTCCACGGCCGACCTGCCCGTGCGCCAGCCCGCGATCGCGGGCAGCGACGCCAAGCTCATCGCGCGCCTGCGCCAGCTCACGGCCGAGCAGCAGGCGGTGGCGTTCGCCGTGCCCGACCGCGCCGCGCGCGAGCACCTGGAGCTGTCCCTCACCGACGAGTCGATCCCCATCGTAGAGTCGTTGGCCGCCGCGCCAGAAAACGCCGAGCCGGTCACGAGCGTCACGGCGGCCGAGCACGCCCAACCGCTGCGCAAGGGCGTCGTCACCTTCTTCGACGCACCGGTGCCCGCGGGCGTGGTGTTCCCGACGGCCGAGCTGGCCGTCTTCTCCATTGGCGACCTCACCGCGCGCACGGCCAAACGCGGCCGCGGGCGGCGCGTGGACCCCACCACCGTCACCTTCCCGTTCAAGCCGGGCGACTACGTGGTGCACGCCACGCACGGCATCGCGCTCTTTGTCGACATCGTGCGCCAGGAGGTAGGCGAGCGCGAACGTGACTACTTCTTGCTGGAGTACGCCGCCGGCGACAAGCTCTACGTGCCGCTCGAGCAGGTTGACCGCATCACGCGCTACGTCGGCCCCGACGGCGCCTCCCCGCGTCTCACGCGCCTGAACACTGCGGACTGGTCGCGTGCCACGGGCAAGGCGCGCGCTTCGGCCAAAAAGCTGGCCTTCGACCTCGTGGACCTCTACACGCGTCGCTCCACCGCCCGCGGCCACGCGTTTCCGGGCGATAGCTCCGCGCAGGAGGAGATGGAGGCGAGCTTCGGGTACGAGACCACGGCCGACCAGGACACGGCCCTGGCCGACATCAAAGCCGACATGGAGTCGGCCAAGCCCATGGACCGTCTGCTCTGCGGTGACGTGGGCTTCGGCAAGACCGAGGTGGCGTTGCGCGCGGCCTTCAAGTGCGTAGACGACGGCAAGCAGGTCATGGTGCTGTGCCCCACCACCATTTTGGCCCAACAGCACTTCGAGACCTTCTATGCGCGCTTCCGGCCCTTCGACAAGACGGTCAAGGTCCTCTCGCGTTTCGTGACGCCGGCCGCCCAGCGCGCGGCGCTCGAGGGCTTCGCCGACGGCAGCGTGGACGTGCTCATCGGCACGCACCGCTTGCTGTCGGCCGACGTGAACCCGCACGACCTGGGCCTGGTGGTCATCGACGAGGAGCAGCGCTTCGGCGTTGGGCACAAAGAGCAGCTCAAGAACCTGCGCGAACAGGTGGACGTGCTCACGCTCTCGGCCACGCCCATCCCGCGCACCATGCAGATGGCGATGAGCGGCGTGCGCGACATGTCGCTCATCCTCACGCCGCCGCCCGGGCGCAAGCCCGTGGAGGTTTTCGTGGGGGAGTACGACAGCGACGTCGTGTCGGCCGCCATCCGCGAGGAGCTCGCGCGCGAGGGCCAGGTGTACTACGTGTCCAACCGCGTGGGCACCATCGAGGACGCCGTAGAGCGCGTGGCCGAGGCTGCGCCCGAGGCGCGCGTGGGCGTGGCGCACGGCCAGATGTCGCCGCGCGAGGTCGAGGACGTGATGCTGCAGTTCTCCGAGCACGAGATCGACGTGCTCGTGGCGACCACCATCATCGAGAGCGTCATCGACAACCCGCGCACCAACACCCTCATCATCGAGGACTCGCAGCGCCTGGGCTTGGCACAGCTCTACCAGCTCAAGGGCCGCGTGGGCCGCGGGCGGCTGCAGGCCTACGCCTACTTCATGTTCCCCGGGACCATGCCGCTCACCGAGGAGGCCACCGCGCGCCTCACCGCCATCAACGAGTTCACCGACCTGGGCAGCGGCATGCGCGTGGCGATGCGCGACCTGGAGATTCGCGGCGCAGGCTCGCTCATGGGGGCCGAGCAGCACGGCAACCTCTCCAGCGTGGGCTTCGACCTGTTCACGCAGATGCTGGGGCAGGCCGTGGCCGAGGCGCGCGGCGAGACGCCCGACGTGGAGCCGTCCGAGGTCACCATCAACCTCGCGGCCGACTTCTACCTGGCCGAGGAGTACCTGCCCGACGTGGACCGCCGTGTGCTGTGCTATCGCCGCCTGGCGGCCGCCTCGGAGCTGGCGCAGGTGGACGAGCTGGAGCGCGAGACGCAGGAGCGCTACGGAACGCTGCCGCTGGCGGGCAAGAACCTCTTCGACCGCGCGCGCATGCGCATCCGTGCGAGCCGCCTGGGCGTGAGCAGCATTACGCTCACGGGTGGACGCCTCATGTACCAGGACATCGAGGTGCCGCGTGCCCAATCGCTCAAGTTCCGCGAGCGCGGCGGGCTCTACTACCCCAAACAGCACAAGCTCGCCTACCCCTATCGCAGCGGACGCCGCGGCCAAGAGGCAGCCGAGGGCCTGGTGCCCGCGGCCTTGGCCGTGCTGGAGGAAGTCGGCGGCGACGACGACACGGAGGCGTGAGCGCGCGGGGCCGTCCCTCGCGCACAGAACCAGAAGGACCCAACGGAAGGAGGCGGCTATGCCGCAGGACAAGCAGACCAACAAACCGCAGGACGAGCGCGTGGACCAGGAGTTCCTGCGCGCGGAGAACGAAGACGACGACGGCTACGACCCGTATTCGGACCGCCGCCCGGCCGCCGAGCCGCTCTTCGAGCGTGACCCTTGGGCCTAGCCCGTCGATGGCACGGCTCTCTCTAGACGAGTCTGCCACCCCCAAGTTCAGGTTGGGGGTGGCAGACTTGTCTTGGAGAGAGAACTGTGCCGTGCCTAGCGGAAGCTCAGCACGAGGAAGACGATGAGCGCGATGAGGGCGATGAGGGCGACGACCATGAGGATGTTGCGACGTTGGCGGCGCTGCTGCTCCATGGAGAACAGCGACACCCTGCCCTTGGGCACCTCGAGGTAGCGCCCGTAGCTGTGGCCCTGGCGCAGTCGCGGCACGTGGCGCTGGGCACTGCGGTACGCGCGGCTCGAGCGCGAGAACAGGTTGGTGCGCCCGATGGTGATGCTGGACTCGTGCTGGTACTGCGCGCGGGCGTACAGCTCGTCGGCCTCCATGTCATTGATGGCGTCGGCGGTGTGGCGCGGGCGCTGTTTGCGCACATAGGGCGTGCCCTGGCGCCCGTGCGGCGCCTCGGGCTGCGGGGCGAACGAACCGCTCTGGGATGGCAGGACGCCGCGGTCGCCTACCTCGGTGTAACCGGCGTCGATGAGCGGCATGGAGGTGGTGGTGCCCGTGCGCTGGCCCGACCCGCGCGGCACGGGCGTGCTCATGGCGCTGCGCTCGGGACGATGCGTGGTGATCTCCGGCGCGTCGTCGAGAACGGGGCTGCCTGCGCGCGTGGCGGCACGGTGCATGGCGACGTCTTCGTCGGGCAGGGTCTGGTGCGCGTCGCGTTTGGCGCGCGAGCTGCGCTCGATCAGGCTGGCCTGCTCGAAGCGCAGGTCGGCCGTGGACTGGTTGGCACGCGCGGGCAAAGGACCGCCAGAGATGCGCCGTGCGTTGATCTGTGCGCGGCGTCGCGCGTTGTCACCACTGTCATCGAGGTAGGAGGAATGGCGTGTGGAGTTCTCGCTCACGAGGTCTCCCCTTGGTCGCGTTTGAGCTGTAGTTGCTCCACATGATACCGCTTATGCGCTGCCGCGTCGTTTCCTCCACGGGAAAGCCCACATGGGTGACCCGCGACCCGCCAGGTGCGTGGCGCCCACCCGCGTCGGCGATGTGCCACGGGTGTATCGAGGGCTTACTGTCACTGCAGGGGGGTTTGGTACCAAAAAGACGTGGTCTTTTTGGTACCGCGGGCGGGCAGGGGCTCGTCCAGCAGGCGCGCCTGGGTCGGCCTTGGCCCCGCGCTTCTCCAGGGCTTCTCCGGGTGGACAAACCTATGCGCAGCACGCTTAGATTTCCTCTGCGGACAAAACTGAGAAATTTTGCTACGAGCTGTATAAAGCCTGCCAACACGGGAACAAATACCACCGAACAACGACCACCGCATACCGCGGTAGCGCTTAACCACCCAAGGAGTGATTCGTTATGTCCAACATGGTCCCCTATGATCGCAACAGCTGGCTCGTCCGTCCCTTTGGCCCCCTCGACATGTTCGATGACCTGCTGGCCCCCAGCAGCACGGCGCTGCACAGCATCGGCTTCAAGATGGACGTCGAGGACACCGGCGACGCCTACGCCATCTACGCGCAGCTCGCAGGCGTGTCCAAGGAGGATATCGACGTCGAGCTGAACGAGGGCACCCTCACCATCGCCGTCGAGCACCACGAGTCCGACGAGCACAAGGCCAAGAACTGGCTCCAGAAGGAGTCCAGCGAGTGGAAGGCCACCCGTGCCGTCTACCTGAAGGACGCCTCGGTCGAGGGCCTGTCGGCCAAGCTCGAGAACGGCGTGCTCACCGTTAACGTGCCCAAGCAGCCCGAGAAGGTCAACGTCACCAAGGTCGTCATCGACTAGGCACGACCGACATCTAGCGTACCCCCGAGCCCCGGAACAGCCTTCCGGGGCTTTTCTTGAGCGTGGATCTGTCACGCGTGTATCCTCGGCGTCGCATGCGGTGCGCAACATGCACCTCGCTACGCTTCATGCGCGCTACCAGACGCTCAGCGGCCGGTCCTGCCCCGCGGCAATGACGCTCACCCGTCCGTCGGGCGTGCGCGCCTCAGTGAAGGTCGCGTTGGCCGCCTCGGCCCCCAGGGCCTCGGCCAGCGTTCGTACGGCCAATGAGGGCTGGTTGTTCTCCTGGGAGATGTGCAGGGCGACGACCGTCTCCGTGTCTGGTCCGACCAGCTCGGGCAGGGCTTCGGCCGCCTGGTCGTTGGACAGGTGTCCCTGCGCGCTCAGGATGCGCGCCTTGAGGTATGCGGGGTAGGGGCCCTGCTTGAGCATCTTGACGTCGTGGTTGGATTCGAGGCCCAGGATGCGCACGCCCGCCAGCTGCTCCAGCGCGCGCGGCGTGAGCAGGCCCGTGTCGGTGCACCACCCGATGGCGTCGTCGCCGCAGGAGAATCGGAAGCCGCACGGCTCGGCTACGTCGTGCGAGGTGGGGAAGGTCGTGACCTCGATCCCGCCCACGCAGAAGCTCTCCTCGCGCCCTATCAGGGTGAACGGCAGGCGGGCCAGGTGCTTGCGCGCGCCAGCCGTGCCGGCCGTGGCGTACAGAGCGCCCTCCCAGCGGTTGCACCACACGCTGAGCCCGGCCACGTGATCGGAGTGCTCGTGCGTGACCAGGGTCGCGAGCACGTGGTCCATGTCCAAGCCCAGCTCGCCGGCGCGCAGGAGCAACTGTTTGCGCGAGATGCCGCAGTCCACGAGGAGCATCCCTTGCGGGCCCTCTACCAGCGCGGCATTGCCTTTGGAACCGCTGGCCAAGATGTGCAGGTGCAGACAGGGTGTCATGGGCCGTCCTCTCGTGCCCCGCGGGGGCGTTGTACAATCTCGCACAGCCAAGCATAGCCCAACGCGTGCCGCGGCACCGCGCAAGCCCGCCCCGTCGCTCCTTCGTGGCCGGTCCGTGCCGCCGCCCGTCCGCGGCTTCGCGTTGGCCAACCAAGCGCGACCTAGGCCCCGTGCCGCCGTCCATCCGCCCAGACAAGGAGTCCCGTGCCCTCTGTAGCTTCCAGATTCGCGTCCCCCGACGGCCCCTTCGAGCGCCCAAGCCGCTCCCGCGACGCAGGCGGGCGTGCCCCGGTGGTGCTCATGGTCTCGGGCGGCGCGGACTCCACCGCGTTGCTCCTGCTCGCGGCGACGAGCGAGCTCGACATCGCCGACGGCCGCGGCACCGCCCGCATCGCGCGCGAGCGCCTCTACGTGCTGCACGTCAACCACCAGCTGCGCGGAGACGAGGCCGATGCCGACGAGGAGTTCGTCTTTGACCTCGCGGCGTCCCACGGCATCCCCTGCGAGGCCGTGCGCGTCGACGTGGCCGCCCGCGCGCGCCAGGCCCACAACGGCAACGTGGAGAACGAGGGTCGCCAGGCACGCTACCAGGCCGCCAACGACCTGGCCAACCGCCTGAGCGAGGAATGGGGCACCCCGCGCTCTGCCGCGCGCATCCTCACCGCCCACACGGCCGACGACCGTGCCGAGACCTTCCTCATGAACGCCGTGCGCGGTTCGGGCGCGTCGGGCCTGTCGTCCATCCCGCGCCGCCGCAACCGCGTGGTGCGCCCGCTGCTGGACCGCACGCACGCCGAGCTCTGCGACTACCTGCGCATGCGCGGCCAAAGCTGGCGCGAGGACCCCACCAATGCCGACACCCAGCAGCTGCGCTCTTGGGTGCGCCACGAGCTCTTGCCCGTGGCCAAGCAGCGCAACCCGCGCGTGGTCGATGCCATCGCCACGTCATGCGAGCTGCTCTCCGACGAGGACGCCTACCTCACCCAGGTCGCCGCCCGGCGTCTGCGCGACCTGATGCGCCGCAGCTCCGAGGGCATGGTTGCGCTCGACGCGGGGCGCCTGTCGGCCACCGAGCTGGCGGTCGCACGGCGCGTGGTGCGCGCGGCACTGCTCCAGGTGGAGCCCGACGCGCGTCTCGAGGCGCGCCACGTGGACGGCGTCCTGCAGCTGGTAGCCGACGCCGCGGGCTCGCTCACGACCCCCATGGGTGTGGACGCGCGCGTGGAGCACGGCCTGCTCTTCCTGCGCGCCCGCCGTGCCAAGGGTGGCCCGCGCGCCGCATGGTTCGAGGTCCCGGGGACGCTCGAGCTCGGCGGGGGCCACAGCCTGCGGGCGCGCGTCATCGAGCTGCCGCACGACTGCGACCCGCAGGTCTTTGCGCGGGAGCGCGCTGCGCGCACGGGCCGTATGTCGGTGCTGGCAGACGCCGAGTCCGTGCTACCGGGCGGCACGGGACGCCTGTGGGTGGACGGTCCGCAGCCCGGCGACGTGCTTTGTCCCTTTGGCATGCACGGGCAGTCCAAGAAGCTCTCCGACCTGCTCAACGACGAGGCCATCCCGGCGGCCGAGAAACCCCATGTAGCGGTCGTGCGCACCTCCATGCGCGGGCGCATCGTGTGGGTCGCGGGCATCCGCTTGGACGAGCGTGCGCGCGTCCGGCCCACCAGCCGCAGCATCCTGGAGCTCACCCTGCGCTAGCTGCGGCGTTGCGCTGGCAGCCGTTGTCGTGCGTTGGCAGCTGCCGCCTCGTGTCGGGTCGCCGCTGAGTTAGGCCCAGCTTGGCGCGTTGGCCCGGGTCGGGGCGCGTTGGCTAGGTTTGGCATGTCTGGCCGCCACTTGCCGTTGGCCAAAGTCGGTGCATTGCCCCTGTTTGGCGCGTTGGCACCCGCGGCATCGGGTGCGCGCAGCTTGCTGTTGGGCCCGAGCCCGCCCGTTGGTCCGTTCCCGCCCGCCGTCGTCCCGCCTGCGTCCCAAGCCCTGCGGGCCCGCCCAATTCCCGCCATCCTGTGCATTCCCCGTGCGTGCGCCCAAGGTTGCTACAATAGCCACGTATTCCGACGATCCGAGACTACGCCGTACGACGGCAAGGGGGCTTCCATGAGCATGCATCCCGACATCGAGCAGGTCCTTTTCTCCGAGGACGAGATCGCCGCCATCGCCAAGCGCATGGGCGCGCAGATCACCGAGGACTATCGCGACAAGAACCCCCTGATCGTGGCCACGCTGCGCGGCGCGGTCGTGTTCTTCGCCGACCTTGCGCGCGCGATCGAGTGCCCGTTGACCATGGACTTCATGCGGGTGTACTCCTACGGGGCCGGCACCAAGTCCAGCGGCACGGTGACCATCGACACGGACCTGCGCACCGATATCGAAGGCCGTCACGTGATCATCGTCGAGGACATCTTGGACTCGGGCCTCACGCTCAGCAAGCTCCTCGACGTCCTGCGCGAGCGCAAGCCGGCGTCGCTGGAGATCGCCGCTTTCCTCGTCAAGGACATCGAGGGCTACGAACCGCCCGTGCACCCGCGCTATGTGGGCGGGCACATCCCCGACGCCTTCGTGGTGGGCTACGGCCTGGACTATGCCGAGCGCTACCGCAACCTTCCGTATCTGGGCGTGCTCAAGCCCGAGGTCTACTCGTAGCACGCGCGCCGCGCCCCTGCGGTGCGGCCCTCACATTCCCTTAGGAGCTTCATGGCCAACAACGACATGCACGACGACCGGCCCCATCTGCCTGGATCGGGGCCTCAATCCGCGCCGCCTTCCGCTCGCAACGTCATCTTCCTTCTCATCGGCATCGCGCTGCTCGTCTACGTGTTCGCGGGACGGCTGGGCCAAGGCGCGGCGCCCACGCGTGACATCGCCACGAGCGAGTTCGTCGCGGCGGTGGAGGACGACCGCGTGCAGAGCGTCACCTACCACCTCAAGAACCACGAGCTCACGGGCAAGTATCTGCCGCGCTCGAGCCAGGGCAGCAAGCCTGGCTCTGCGGTGGACTTCCGCTCCACTTTCGTGGGCGAGGACTCGCTCTACGAGCTCATGGCGGGCAAGCCCGACGTGGTCTTCAAGGTGGACGCCTCCACCGACGACATGCTGGAGCTGCTGGTGGGTTCGGTGCTGCCCACGGTCCTCATCATCGGCGCGTTCATGTTCTTCATGAACCAGTTCGCCGCCCAGCAGGGGCGTCAGATGAACTTTGGCAAGACGCAGGCGCGGACCAATGACGCTGAGCGTCCCAAGGTCAAGTTCGCCGACGTGGCCGGCATCGACGAGGCGGTCGAGGAGGTGCAGGAGGTCAAGGACTTCTTGGCCAACCCTGACCGCTACCGCCGCATGGGCGCCAAGATCCCCAAAGGCGTGCTGCTGGTCGGCCCTCCGGGCACTGGCAAGACGCTGCTGGCCAAAGCCGTGGCCGGCGAGGCGGGCGTGCCGTTCTTCAGCATCTCGGGCTCGGATTTCGTCGAGATGTTCGTGGGCGTCGGCGCGAGCCGTGTGCGTGACCTGTTCGCACAGGCCAAAGCCGAGGCGCCGGCCATCATCTTCATCGACGAGATCGACGCCGTGGGTCGCCAGCGTGGCGCGGGTCTGGGCGGCAGTCACGACGAGCGCGAGCAGACGCTCAACCAAATGCTCGTGGAGATGGACGGCTTCGAGGACAACCAGGCCGTGATCCTCATCGCGGCCACCAACCGCCCCGACATCCTGGACCCCGCGCTGCTGCGCCCGGGCCGTTTCGACCGTCAGATCACCGTGGACCGTCCCGATGTGAAGGGCCGCGAGACCATCCTGCGCGTGCACAGCGAGGGCAAGCCGCTGGCTGCCGACGTGGACCTGGAGGCCACGGCCAAGATGACGCCGGGCTTCACGGGCGCCGACTTGGCCAACCTCATGAACGAGGCAGCGCTGCTGGCAGCCCGCAAGCGCCTCGACGTCATCGGCAACGAAGAGGTCCAGGAGGCGTTCGAGCGCCAGCTGGCTGGCCCCGAGCGCAAGAGCCGCGTGATGAGCGAGGAAGAGCGCCGTACCACGGCCTATCACGAGTCGGGCCACGCGCTGGTGGGTCACGTGCTGAAGGACGCCGACCCCGTGCACAAGATCACCATCGTCTCGCGCGGCCGTGCGTTGGGTTACACGATGAGCCTGCCGGAGGACGACCGCTTCCTGGACACGCGTTCGCGCATGTTGGACCAGATCGCGGTGCTCATGGGCGGGCGCACAGCCGAGGAGATCTTCTGCAACGACATCACCACTGGCGCCTCGAACGACCTGGAGCGTGCTACCAAGCTGGCGCGCGAGATGGTCACGCGCTACGGCATGAGCGAGGCGCTCGGCGCGCAGGTCTATGGCCAGGCCGAGCACGAGGTGTTCCTCGGGCGCGACTACGCCAACCGCAGCGACATGAGCCCGGAGACCACCAAGCGCATCGACGACGAGGTGGAGCGCATCATGCGTTCCGCCCACGAGCGCGCACGGGAGATCCTCGAGGCGCACCGCGCGCAGATGGACACCATGGCTGCTGTGCTGCTGCGCGAGGAGACCGTGGAGGGCGAGCTGCTTGACGCGCTACTGAACGACACGTGGGATGCCTACGTGGCCCAGCACCCCGAGCGCGCGCTGAATGCGGCTGGAGCAGCGGAGGCGGGTACCCAGGCTGAGGCAGAGGCCGTGCCCGTAGCCGAGGCCGCTCAGGCTGCGGACGAGGCGGCTGTCATCACCGACGGGCAGGATGCTCCGCAGGTCGCAGAGCCCACCGCGCCCGCCGCGCCTGTCGCGCCCGCCGCACCCGCTGCGCCCACCGCGCCCACGTCGGGCCCGCGT
>CACXFF010000307.1 GCA_902766805.1 uncultured Coriobacteriaceae bacterium
GGCACACAAAAGGAGGGGCCCAGTGGGCCCCTCCCCCGCGCATATGTGCTTCGACCATCCGCCGTCGGCGTCTTTAGTATTTTATTATTACAAAGCCCCAGTAGCTGAACCCAAGGATGCATCGATAGCTCGTCTACCTGCGCAAACCCTTAGTCCAGGTCCTCGCCGTTGGACTTGATGAGCTTCTGGTAGTAGAAGGTGGACACCACTCCATCTACCAGCGGGTATGTCAATCTACCTGCTGTGATTTAGGTGTCACACTCACGGATTCCTACACGGAGCCCACGATTTCGCGATTGATATTTGGTGCATTTTTGGTGTCGCGGCCACCGTCGAGAAGCCTGAACCCCGCCCCCGTACGGCCGGGGACGGGCGCAGTCCGCGCTGACCGCGCAGCGCGATTCATGATCTCGACCCCTTGCTCGACCGTCGACCTGCGGCACGTGTAGTAGCAGCGCCAGGTGGTGTCCACGCCCTCGTGCCCGACGAGGGCGGCGACCACTTGGACGGGCACCCCGGCGTCTATCGCGTCCGTGATGTGGGTGTGCCTCAGCCAGTGGCAGGTGATTCCCTCGGGGACCACCTCACGCCCCGCCCGCTCGTTCGCGGCGCGCGCGATGCGATGCAGTTCCTTGTTGATGGCAGCGTACGTCAGCGCCGAGCCGCGCGGCCTGCAGAAGAGGAGCCCCCTGAGGCCGCACACCTCCTGCACGCAACCCTTGCCGAGAGCCCGCCAGTCGGCCAAGTCGCGCTTGGCCTCGTCGGTGAGGAGCACCTCGCGGCGACTGCGCGGGCTCTTGGGCGGGGTCTGGAGGAACTGCTTGTGCCCATCTGCGTCGTGCGTGTACCTCAGGTCGCGCCTCACCCAAATGCTGTCCTCGGAGACGTCCTCGGGCAGCAGACCGCAGAGCTCGCCAGCCCGCAGGCCGGTGTGCAGCAGCAGTCGGACGATGGGAGCATAGTGCGCCCACCTCGGCTCCTTCAGCTCCTCGAGCAGCGCGTCCCGCTCGCGAGGCTCCAGGCAGTGCGGGTGGTCGTGCTTGCCCTCCACCTCCTCGCGCTTCCTCGCCGCGCGCTTGATCTTCGTGCTTGCGCCGCGGGACACGTCACGCGAGCACCAGCCCTGCGAGTAAGCATGTTTGACGACCTGCGAGACGACGGTCTGGAGCGTCTCGACCGTACCGATGGCGAGCCCCGCTGCGAGCATCGCGCGGTAGTGGTCCTGGATCAGCTCCGTGGTCAGCAGGGCGATCTTGCACTTGCCCATCACGCTGCCGCGCGCCAGGCTGTTCCAGAGGTACACGTACCCGTCGAGCGTGTGCTGACGCAGCAGCCCTGCGGCAACGTCGAGCGAGCGACGGTCTGCCCACACGTCAAAGCACTCGTCGACCGTGGTGGTCCTGCCCTTTCGGCCGACGCCGGCGTCGACGTCGTCGCGCAGCCCCTTCTCCTTGCGGCGCAGCTCCGTCAGGGTCTTCGCCCAGACCGACCGCACGGCGCCGGTCAGCGGATCGGCATAGCGGTACTCGTAGCCGTCCCTGCGCTGGTACTCGCCCTTCGCGAGCAGCCTTCCCTTGTTGTCTTTACGTTCCATGCCGACTCCTAACCGGCCTGGAACGCGCCAGGATGGCGTATGCCCTTTTCAAGGGTCGTGACGCCCGCCATCATACCACCCCTCGAAAGCCGTCGAGGTACTCCTCCAGGCGCCTCCTGCGGTAGTACCTTCGCCTCCCGATCAAGCAGATCACCTCGCTGGCGAAATCGGGGTCGTGCGAGAGCTCGCGCAGGCGGTTAACGCCCACGCCGCTCAGGGCCGACGCCTCCTCGAGCGTGAGCAGTATCTTGCGGTAGACGGGCACGTCAGCAACGCGACCCTCCTCGGCCATGGCATCTCCTCCCGACAGGCCCGGGGCACCGGGCGATCGTGCGGGAAGAGTGTCCCTCCGACGGGGCCAGGCCAGGCGAAGGGAGGCGATTGGGACATGGGGCAGCTGGCGCAGATGGGGCGACGACGACGCCAGCCGGTTCGGAGGCCATGCGCCGGCACGCTCGTTAGCAGGGA
>CACXFF010000308.1 GCA_902766805.1 uncultured Coriobacteriaceae bacterium
CAGCTGGAATACGCGGACGCGCAGAGCGGTCTGTCCGTCACCTACAACCTGTTCCTGCCCGAAGGCTACGACACGTCCAAGACGTACCCCATGGTCGTCTTCATCGCCGACTCGTCGTGCGCGGGCGCTTCGGCCGACAAGTCGCTCACGCAGGGCCGCGGCGGCTTGGTGTGGGCCACGGCCGGCTGGCAGAAGGTCTACCCCACCATCGTGCTCGTGCCCACCTATCCCGAGACCATCCTGGACGACCGCAGCGGCTACACCACCACCGAATACGTCGAGCTCACCGCGCGCCTGATCCGCGCCGTGGCCAGCGAATACGCGGTGGACAGCAAGCGCATCTTTGGCACGGGCCAGTCCATGGGCTGCATGACCTCACTCATCTTGGCCGCCGAGTATCCCGACCTCTACGCCGCGTGCATGTTCGTGGACGGCCAATGGGACGTCTCCACGCTGTCCGGACTGGAGCAGCGCAGCTTCACCTATTTCGCAGCCGAGGACGACCAGAGCGCTTGGACGGGCATGCAGGAGGTCATGGCGCTCTTCGACAAGGACGGCGTGGCCTACAGCTATGCCCAGTGGGACGGCAACTGGACGCCCGACCAGCTCTCCGAGGCGGCTGAGAAGCTCTACGCCAACGGCAAGCAGGCCAACTTCATCTCGTGGGCCACGGGTACCATCGATGCGAGCACGGCCAGCATGGGCGGTGCCGGCGGTGGCATGGGTGGTGGCCCGTCCGGCGAGGGCGGTTCCGCGGGCGGTCCGTCCGGCGGCATGGGTGGCACGGACGGCGCGAGCGCTGGCGGCGGGGCTGCAGGCGGCATGGCTTCCGTCGGCTACCACATGGCCTCGTTCGACTACGCCTACAACTGCGTCGCCGTGGAAGAGTGGCTCATCCAGCAGTAAGTTGGCCACGGCAGCGCCACACACCAGATCATCAGGAGGGAGAACCCTACCCGCAAAAGGTGAGGTTCTCCCTCCCTCTTTGCAGCCCCTGCTGGCCTGGGAAGAGAATCTCACCTCCAGGAGGTAAGAATCTCCGACGCACAAGACACGGCTAACTGCGCTGGTCCAACGCAGCGGTCAGGCGATCGTTGAACATGAGGAAGGCGAAGGTGTCGGAGAGGATGCTGTGGTTGCCCTCCGACAGCGCGGCGGTGGGCAGCACGATGACCTCGTCGAAATTGCGGCGCAGCGCATGCTTGCCGTTGGTGGTCACCAGCACGCAGTGCGGACGCGTCACGCCCTCGTGGCGCAGGTGCTGCATGAGCGCCTGATGCCGATCGCCGCGCGCAGCCGAGTAGACGATCAGCACGTCATCGGGCGAGAAAAACGGCGTGGTGTCGAGCTGCGGCAGCACCGCCACGACCCCGGGCACGAACTGCAGCGCGATGTAGAGCTCCTCGGCGGGCAGCGCGGACAGGTTGGACCCGTACAGGAACACGCTGCGGCTCGCGCAGATGCGCTGGACCAAGGCTTCCACCACCTCGGGCGCCAGGCCCTCATCCACTGCCGTGAGCAAGCGCCCGTATACCTCGGCGTTGGTCTCCGCGTCGGGCGCGGCGGCTCGCTCCTCCAGATCCTGCGCCAGCTGGTATTGGAACTCGGCATAGCCCGAGAAGCCGATGCGTTGGGCGAAGCGCGTAAGCGCTGGCTTGGTGAAGCCCGCGGACTCGGAGAGATGGCTGATGCTCTCGTGCGCAAAGCTCTCCGGGAACTTGCGAATGGCCTCGTAGATGCGGCGGTCTGTCTTGGAAAACGACGAGACGTTGCTGTTCATGCGATCGATGGCGTTCATGGGACTCCTTGCGCTTCGTGTTTGCCCCATGGTAGCGCACTCGGCCCATTCGTGAAACATGTTTCAAAAACCCAAGGCAATAACACGCCCAAATGCCGCATACCACCTTTCGAATCGGCGTGCAGCGGCCTGGCCGTCCCTACGGCCGCGATGTGGTTGCAAAGCCAACCTGACGGCCAACACAAGCTATAGCGCTCGGGCCACGGATGAGTTCGCAAAAGGGAAGCTGGCACGCCATGCGCCATCCCCACGTCTGGCCACAGGGCACGCTATGTGGCCCGCCTGGCCAGAGCAGCCCTGCCCGCCCGCGTGAGACGGTATCGCTGCTTGCTACTGCGCGGCTTGTCGGGAA
>CACXFF010000309.1 GCA_902766805.1 uncultured Coriobacteriaceae bacterium
CTTGACCACGCTCGAGCTGCCCAGGTTGAACTCGCGGTAGTAGTAGAGCGGCTCGTCCACGGCCACGATGCTGCGCGCCTGGGCCAACGTCTCGATGAGCCACGGGTTGTCCGCCCAGCCGGCGCCGGGGATCTCATGCATGCGGATGCCCGTCTCATTCAGCCAGCTGCGCAGGTAGATGGCGCTCCACACGCTCGGGTGGTGGTAGAGGTACTCGGCGTCCTCGTCGAGGGTGAACGGCTCACCATAAACGGCTACCGTGTGCAGGTAGTTGCAGGGCACAATCTGCTCGCTCGGCAGGCCGGCATCGATCACGCGCCAGTACGCGCCCTTCACCACATCGGGACAGCCAGTGCGCTGCGCCTCGTCGTAGAGGGTCTGGAACATGCGCTCGTCCAGGTAGTCGTCGGGCTCAACGATGCCCACATAGAGGCCGCGCGCCTCTTCCAGACCAACGTTCACGGCCTTGCCATAACCGCCGTTGGGCTTGTGGATGGCCACGATGCGCGGGTCAGCCGCCGCGAAGCGGTCGATGATGGCGCCGGAGCTGTCGGTGGAGCCGTCGTCCACGCAGATGATCTGCAGGTCCTTGAGCGTCTGGTTGCACACCGACGTCAGGCACTGGTCCAGGTACTTCTCCACGTTCATGATGGGCAGGATGACCGAGACGGCAGGCGTCGTGTTCGCAGCCCTGTTGGTCGTGCTCTCGCTCATAGCGAACCTTTCTTTTGGCGCCAGGCGGCGCGTGTCCCTAATGGTTAAGTATACGGCTCCTTGCCGTCGCACGACCCGTGCATCCGCGCGCCTGTTCGGTGCAGTAGAATGGCTCGTAGCTCACAGTCAAACCAGAAAGGCAGCCCCCATGAGCGCAGACGCCCCCTCTCTCTCCATCGTGTGCCCCGTGTACAACACGGAACAGTACCTCGACGAATGCCTGGACTCGTTTGCCCAGCAGACCCTCGCCGACATCGAGATCGTGTGCGTGGACGACGGCTCCACCGATGGTTCGGGCAGCATCTTGGACCAGCGCGCCGCGGCCGACCCGCGCTTCCGCGTGATCCACAAGGCCAACGGCGGCGTCTCTCGTGCGCGCAACGTCGGCTTGGAGGCCGCACGGGGCGAATACGTGGTGTTTTGGGATTCCGACGACTACGTGGAGCTCGTCGCCTGCGAAAAGATCGTCAACATCGCCCGTCGCGACGACGCCGACATCGTGGTCTTTGGCGGCTACTCCTTCCCCAGCGTGCCCTGGATCGACCGCGCCATGAACACGCACGACTTCCTGCTCGAGGACGCCTGCTACACCGCGCTCTTTGGTGAGACGGGCTCCTATCCGCTCATGTGCAACAAGGCCTATCGCCGCAGCATGCTCATGGAGCACAACCTGCGCTTCAACGAGCAGCTCAAGCTCGGCGAGGACCACGCGTTCCAGTTCCTGGCCTTCCCCTGCGCGACCAACGTGAGCTTCTGCAGCGACCCGTTCTATCACTACCGCTGCGGCCGCGAGGGCTCGGCCATCGAGACGCTCTACGCCGACGTCCTCACCAAGGTCAAGCGTCACTTCGCCGTCGTCGAGTACGTGCTCGACGAGTGGGAGCGGCGCGGGTGGATCGGTGGACACCGTGCCGAGCTGCTGCTGTGGGGCAGCGAGTTTTTGGCCGATGACGTGCGCAAGCTCTCCTACGCGGACCGCGAGGCGCTCGTGCCGCGCTACCGCACGCTCGTCGATAGCCACGAACTCGTCACGCCGGATGCCCAAGAGAACGCGTACCTCATGCGCGTCGTGCGCTTCTTGGGTGGCGCAGACCTGCAGACGGAGCGCCCGCTCGTGACCATCGTCGCGGCCGCCTGCAGCGACGCCAAGCGCGTGACCGACAATTTCCCGCTGCTGGCCAACCAGAGCCTGCAGTCGCTCGAGCTGCTTTGTGTGGACGCCACGGGCGACCCCGAGGTGCACGACGCCCTCGCAGACGCGATGGCCAAAGACCCGCGCGCCCGCCTCGTCGCCGACGAAGCGGAGGCCCTTGAGCTCGCGCGCGGCCGTTACGTGCTCTTCGCCAATCTGCGCGACCGCTACGAGTGGGACAGCCTGGGTGCGATGCTGGAGCTGTTCTCGCATGCCCGCAGCATGTTCGCAGACCCCGAGCTGGGCACCTTCCGCGAGAGGCGTGACACCCTGCGCGGCACCGACCTGAACCGCTATCTGCACATGCACACCAGCGACGGCACCGAAACCTACGTGGATGACGTCCGCACCTGGCTGACCCCGCAGGACATCCACTACCAGTTGCTCTCGTTCTCGTCGCCCTACGCAGGCAACAAGATCTGGCGCACCGATTACGCGCGCGCCTGCGCCCTCGACCCGCGCAACCCCGCCAGCGTGGCCAAGGCGCTGATCGGCGTGTCCGCCTTCTGCCCCACCACCCTGCGCCTCATCGAGTGTGGCGACTGGTCGAGCGCCAGCGGGCAGGAGGGCGTGAACAACGCCAAGGGCCTGTTGGGTGCCCTGTCCGAGCTGCGCGCCGAGCTGCAGGGCTCGGAGCCCGCCCATCGTGACCTGAGCCGCGACTGGGCCAACGCCTACCTCAGCGCCGGCATGAGCTTCTCCGACCTGCTGCACGACGACGCGCTGCAGAAGTCCTTCCTGCAGTTTTTTGCCCAAGGGCTGCGCGACGAGCACATCCTGGACGACTTCTGCTCCGAGGACTTCAGCAACTCGCGCGACTACGACAACGCCTGCGCCCTCGTCGAGGAGGGCGTGGACGCCTACGCGCGCGGGCATGCCTACGACGCCATCGAACAGCTGCAGGACGAGGTGAATGCCCTGCTCGACGCCATCGATTACCTGGGAGCCGACCTCAAGGGCCGCGCCGAGCAGATCGAGCACCTGAACCGCTCCGTGAGCTTCCGCTTGGGCCGTGCGATCACCAAAGGCCCGCGCGACGCCCGTGACAAGCTCAAGGCGGTCTTTGGCCTCTAGGACCCTAGGCTTTGGGCATCGCACGCCGCACGGGAACTTGGGGCGAGGAAAACCCCAGATACAGCGCGCGCCGCAGGGAAGACCCCGCGGCGCGCGTCACATATCTGGGCCCCACCTCGTGCGCTGAGGCGGGCTAGGCGCGAAGGTGAACTAGCCGTGCATGAAGTGCATAACGTCGCCGTCCTGCACCACGTAGTCCTTGCCCTCCATGCGCAGGCGACCAGCCTCGCGGCAGGGCACCTCGCCGCCCAAGCTCACGTAGTCCTCATAGCTGGCGACCTGCGCCTTGATGAACTTCTTCTCGAAATCGGTGTGGATCACGCCTGCCGCCTGCGGCGCCTTGGTGCCCTTGCGGATGGTCCAGGCCTTGGACTCGAGCTCGCCGCTCGTGAAGTAGCTCTGCAGGCCCAGCAGGTCATAGGCAGCGCGGGCCAACTTGTCCAGGCCGGGCTCATCGAGCCCCAAGCTCTCCAGGTACTCGCGCGCCTCGTCCGGCTCCAGGTCGGAGAGCTCGGCCTCCACCTGGCAGCAGATGGGCAGCGGCGCCTGGCCGTCGATGGGCGCAAGCTCCTCGTCGAGCTGCGACTCGTCCACGTTGGCCACGTAGAGGATGGGCTTGAGCGTGAGCAGGAACAGCTCGCGCGCCGCCGCACGCTCGTCGTCGGTCATCTCCATCGTGGCCGCGCGATGGCCCTCGTCCAGCCATGCCTGCAGGCGCTTGGCCACGGCAAGCTTGGGCGCGAGGTCCTTGTCGCGCTTGGCGTCCTTCTCCAGGCGCGGAAGCTGGCGCTCCAGCGTAGCGAGGTCGGCCAAGACCAGCTCGGTGTTGATCGTCTCGGCGTCGGCCTGCGGATCCACACGGCCGTCCACGTGCACCACGTCGGGGTCGGCGAAATAGCGCACGACCTCGCAGATGGCATCGGTCTCGCGGATGTTGGCCAGGAACTGGTTGCCCAGGCCCTCGCCCGCGTTGGC
>CACXFF010000310.1 GCA_902766805.1 uncultured Coriobacteriaceae bacterium
TTCACGCCTGCGCGCTCGAAGACGTCGCCAGCCTCGACGGAGGCGGCGAGCTTGCGATAGCGCTCCTCATGGGCGCGCTCGATGTCGCCAACCATCTTGAACTTGGCAGCGATCTCGGTGAAGCCCTCCTCCTTGGCGGTCTCGGCGAAGCCAGCGTACATGTCGGTCCACTCGTAGTTCTCGCCTGCGGCAGCATCGAGCAGGTTGGTCAGGGTGTCAGGCACCTTGCCGTCGTGCAGGTACTTGAACCACAGCTTGGCGTGCTCGCGCTCGTTGCCCGAGGTCTCCATGAAGATGTTGGAGATCTGGACGTAGCCTTCCTTCTTGGCCTGCGACGCGTAGTACGCGTACTTGTTGGTGGCCTGGGACTCGCCCGCAAAAGCGGCCTCGAGGTTCTTCTTAGTCTGGGAGTTCTCGAAATCGACTGCCATGCTTCCTCCTTATACATCAACTACCTGCGAATATGCGATTCACGGCCGGCTAGCGCGCGTGCGTCACATCTGGGCCTAAGTGTACCCGAAAGCAGCACGGCTCAACCCCTAAGGTCGTTCGAGGGCCGTAGGCGGTCGAAATGCTTAAGCCAATAACCAAAGCGCTCCGCGTCCGCACCCGACACATGCGCCAACGCCACAACCGTGCCCGCACCGCTACGTCGCTCCCACGCACCCCGCGCCGTCACACGCGCCAGAGCTCGCCCTCCTGCGCGCAGAAGCCCTCTTTGGCCAAGTCAGCCAAGATAGACTCCACGAGCGCCAGATCCACCTCGTCGCGCCCGGCTTCCCGCTCCACCGCGGTGAGCCCCGCCGCAAGCTCGTCAGCCGTCGCGCCCGGCGCGCCCGCGTCACGCGCGGCCAGCAGCAGACGCACGAGTTCGGCACGCTTCTGTCGCCGCGACCCCTCGAACTTGGACGCACGCACATGCGTGGCCGAACGGCGCGCGGCGTTGTGTCCGCTGCGCTTGAGCTCATAGCCGTAGTCCAGCAGCGCATAATACCAGGTACGCGGATCGTCGTGCGGATCGTCGCTGCCCGCTGGGCAGGTCGCGCGCACCAGAGGCACCAGCTCGCGATCGGGGACGCCCACCGCACCGGGGAACAGTTCGTGCAGGAACACCGCGCGCACGTTGGTCTCCAGATACACGCCCGGCAGGTCGTACGCAAAAGCCAAAATGCCCGCTGCCGTAGCAGGCCCGATGCCCGGCAGCGCCTCGAGCGAGCGGGCGTCGGCCGGGAACACCCCTCCATACTCGGATGCCACCGTCTGTGCCGCCCGATGCAGTGCGAGCGCGCGACGGTTGTAGCCCATGCCCTGCCATTCGGCGAGCACGTCGGCCGCCTGCGCTGCGGCAAGCGCATCCACGCTGGGGAAACGCTCCAGCCAACGCTGCCAACGCCCGTCCACGCGCGACACCTGCGTCTGTTGGAGCATGACCTCCGACACCCAGATCTCGTACGGGTCGGTCGTGCGGCGCCAAGGCAGGTCGCGGTACAGCGCACGCCCCTGCGCCAACACCCGCGCCCGGAACGCAGCCAAGTCGGACGGTTCGCGTCCGGCATCGCGTGCCCCGGCCACTAGTCGTCAATCTCCTGGTACGTGATGCAGCAGTAGCCCGAATGAATGACCTGACTCACCGTCTTGAAGTACGTGTAGCCCGTGGGGACGTAGTACATCCTGTCGGTGATGATCTCGCCACCGTAGGCGGCGCGGCGCGCTTGGTCGTACCACTCTTCGTCCAGGCTGGGGAACAGCGTGCGCGTGCTGCGGCCCAAAAGCTGGGAGGCGTCCATGCCACAGCGCTCCTCGAAAGCGTGGTTCACATAGAAGATCTGGACATCGCTCGTGCGGCCATCGCCATCGAGCTGCACCTTGTAGACCGAGTAGGAGATGGGCAGGTCGTCGTACGGATGGAAGATGTCCGCCGCACGGCGCTGCCGGCGTGTGGCGCTCGCATCGTCGCCGTGGTCGGCCAACTGACGGATGGAGGCCTTCTTGGCCTGCTCTTCCAAGTCCTCGGTCTCGGAGAACAGGCAGCTGCCCGCCGAGATGTAGAGCGTGACCGGTATGCCATCGATCTCCCGGATGCGTTCGGCTATCTTGCGGGCCTCGACACGCATGTTCGCGGACTCGTCCGCGTCGCGCACGGCACGCAACACCACGAAATCGTGACCCGCGATCCTGCCCACCGAGGACGATGCGCCAAAGGAGCGCTTGAGCGCCTGGCCCAGCGCCGCGATCACCTTGTCGCCGAAGTCGAAGCCGTACTGCCTGTTGATGGACGCGAAGTCGTCGATGCCCACGTTGAGCCGCACAAAATCGGATCCGCGCAGGAAGTACTCGTCCTTGTACACGCGCGCGTCCTCGTGGATGCCGCGCGAGTTGAGCAGGCCGGTGAGTATGTCACGGCGTTTGGTCTCGCTTCCCCGCGAGTCGTGGACCGTGATGAGGTCCTTGTCCATGAAGAAGCCCACGAGGCCCTGAATCTTGCCATTGAAGTCGTACAGGGGCGTCTTGCTCGCGATGATGTCGCGGTTCTCGCCGTCGCAGATGCACTGGCCGGGCTCGTTGTGCGTGGTGATGCCCTCGGAGATCACGCGTTCCTCGTCGCTCTTGTAATGGCCAGGCTGCACGTGCCAACCCAGGTCCTCGTCGTTCTTGCCGATCACGTCCTCGGCCGACCCGAACCCGTAGTAGTCCAAGAA
>CACXFF010000311.1 GCA_902766805.1 uncultured Coriobacteriaceae bacterium
GGTCGCGATGCGCCGCGTGACCGTGTGCTTCATGTCGGTCTCCTTTCGTGGGGTCGGCCGTTCCGTGTCTCGGCCTCTGGATCCTCTTGACTACCATACTCGCGCCCGGCCCCGCAGACCGCGAGAACGGCGTGACGCTCTGGAACCCCAGCGCCCGCAGGTGGAACACGACGAAAAGAGGGGCCGTCCCCCCATCGGAACGGCCCCTCTGTCAGGCTCTATCCTCTGCGCTTACTCGTGCACGACCACCGGGTCGCCGACCTTCACGAGCTTGTACAGCGTCTTGGCGGCATAGGCGGGCAGGTTCACGCAGCCGTGGCTTCCGTCGTACTGGAAGGTGTCCTGCTCGAACGAATCGCGCCACACGGCGTCGTGGAAGCCGTAGCCGTCGAAGAACGGCAGCCAATACGTCACGTCGGTCTCGTAGTCGGGCTTGCCGTCGTGGTCGTAATCCAGGCCCACGAGCGTGTAGGGGGACTTCTTGTCCAGGATGGAGAAGACGCCCGAGACCGTCTCGCGTCCCTCGGACTTGTCGCCCGTGACACACTCCGACTCGAACACGAGCTTGCCGTTCTCGTCGAACATGCGCACGTACTGCTCCTTGAGGTCCACGTCGATGTAGCGCTTGCCCCAGTCGGGCCCGTTCTTGCCCCAATACGCGGCCTTGCTCTTCAGCGGGATCTCGATGGGCTCCGAGGAACCCTGCTCGATGTGTTCGACGATGAGGGGAGCCAGGCTCTGGCCGTCGATGTTCCAGCCATAGGTGCCGTCGTAGATCGTGATCTTCTTGCCGTCGTCAGGACGGGTGTAGGTACGCATGGTGCCGACCGTGTCGATCTTCGACGAGAGGGTGCCCATGCACCAGTCGGTGATCTCGTCCAGGTCGCCCGTCACCTGGTAGTCATCGCCTATCACGATCCAAGTGCGGATGAGCTCGTGGTCGATGACCTCGACCTCGGTGCCGTCCAGCAGCAGCGGGATGCTGAGGTCGGCAAGGGAGTTGGCACGGTCGAGAGCCGCCGCGAACTCGGGCGTGCTCGAGACGAGCGCCGGCTGTATCAGCTCGCCCTCGTCGAGCTGCACCGTGTTGTGCGTGCCACGCAGCGTGTGTGCGACCTTGTCCGCCACGCGCCCGGCATCGAGCGCCGTCCCCGCAGTCTCTGGCTCGGCGACGAACGCCTGGCTGGCAGGAGCATAGTAGATGGAGGCAGACTTGGGCACCGTGAGCTGCTTGTTGGCCTGCTCCACGCCGGTCTCCACCACGCGCGCGAGGTCGCCCTCGTCGAACGCGATGCCGTCCTCGACCGTGAAGCTGCGGTTCAGTAACAGCGCGATCGGCCAGGTCCAACCGGGCGTCTTGGCACCCACCGCCCTGCTGTAGTCCTCCGCATCGAACGACAGGTCGATGTCGCCATAGGGGATGTCCAGCGTCAGCCCCGCGCCATCCACGTGCACGGTTGACCCGCCCATGCGCTCCTCGGCCCAGCTGGCCACCACGCGCGGACTGCGCCACGAGGCATCGTCGGCATTGACGGACGTGCCTGGCAGGAAATGCGACGAAAAGAAAAGGCTGCCCGCCACGTACAAGACGACCAGCGCCGCAACCGCGATGATGCGCAGGGGGTGCTTTATGTTTGCCATCTTGTCGAAATCCAACACGCGTTCGCCTCTCTCGTCTCCCATTGGTCTGGACGGACGATAGCACAGAAGTCAAAGACAGCTAATTGGCTCACCATGAAACCAGAAACCCCACAGGCACGATGGATTTTCTGTTCTTTCGAGCTGTTAGAATGTTCGACTGTGGTGGGCCATCGCGCCGCACGCATACGTCCCGAGCCTGTTGGCGCGACCAGCACACATATACATGAGCGCGCGCACGCGCGCTCGCACAGCATGCACCCATCGGGAAGAAAGGAAGACCATGGAAGACGAAACCAAAGTCGTGCCGAGTTGGTGGCGCATCGCAGCCATCGTCGCGGCATGCGCTGCCGTGCTCTTTGGCGTGCTCTATGCCACCAAGCCGGCCGCCCCGGCTCAGGGAGGCTCCGCGGCTGCGACCACGGCTGCCAGCACCCAGCAGGCCGCTGCCGCCACGACCGTGGACGAGAACGCCCTCAGCCTGTGGAACGATGACGCCCCGCTGCGCAAGCAGCTCGTGGAGTACGTGAAGGCCGTCACCGACCCGTCGAGCCCCAAGTTCATCCCTGTCGAGGACCGCGTGGCGACCTTCGACTTCGACGGCACGCTCTTCTGCGAGACCGACCCCAACTACTTCGACTACACGCTGCTCGTCTATCGCGTGCTCGAGGACCCCGACTACAAGGACAAGGCCTCCGACTTCGAGAAGGCCACGGCCAACAAGATCGTGGACCAGAACACCAACGGCACCAAATACGACGAGCTGCCCGTCGAGCACGGCCAGGCCATCGCGTCCGCCTTCAAGGGCATGACCGTCGACGAGTTCTATGACTACGTGCACAAGTTCATGAAGACCCCGATGCCCAGCTACACGGGCATGGTCCGCGGCGGCGGCTTCTACCAGCCCATGGTGCAGGTCGTCAAGTTCCTGCAGGACAACGACTTCGACGTCTACATCATGACCGGCACCGACCGCCTCATCCTGCGCGGCATCTTCTCCGACGAGTCCTGCCCCATCAAGCTGCCGCTCAACCACATCCTGGGCTCCGACGAGTCCCTCGTGGGCAGCGCCCAGGGCGACAAGGACGGCCTGGACTACACCTTCACCAAGGACGAGAAGCTCGTGACCGGCGGCACCTTCCTGATGAAGACCCTGAAGGAGAACAAGTGCTACATCATCCAGCGTGAGGTGGCCAAGCAGCCGGTGCTGTCCTTCGGCAACAGCTCGGGCGACTTCGCGATGGACAACTACGCGCTGTCCAACCCCACGTACGACTCGCTCGCCTTCCAGCTGTGCTGCGACGACCTCGACCGCGAGAACGGCAACACCGAGAAGGCCGAGAAGATGCTCAGCCAGTGCCAGGAGTACGGCTACGTGCCCGTCTCCATGGCCAAGGACTGGAAGACCATCTACGGCGA
>CACXFF010000312.1 GCA_902766805.1 uncultured Coriobacteriaceae bacterium
CTGTCGATGCACAGCACGTCGGCGCCGGCCTCGACCAGCGCGGGCACGCGCTCGGCGTAGTCGCGGGTGTTGATGCCCGCTCCGACGATGTAGCGCTTGTGCTCGTCGAGCAGCTCGTCGGGAAGTGACTTGTGCGAGTCGTAGTCCTTGCGGAAGACCAGCGACATGAGATTGCCCTGGGAGTCCACGATGGGAAGGCAGTTGAGCTTGAGGTCCCAGATGATGTCGTTGGCTTCCTTGAGCGAGGTGGACTCGTCGCCGGTGATGAGCTTGGCGCGCGGCGTCATGAACTCGGACACGAGCTTGGTGGAGGCGTCGCGGCTGGGACGGTAGTCGCGGCTGGTCACGATGCCCAGCAGCTTGCCGTGGCTCGTTCCGTCTGCGGTCACGGGCATGGTGGAGAAGCCGGACTGCTCCTTGAGCGCCATGACCTGGCCCAGGTTCATGTCGGGCGTGAGGTTGCAGACGCTCTCGACGAAGCCCGCCTTGGAGGCCTTGACCTCGCGCACCATGGCCGCCTCGTCTTCCACGCTCTGCGACCCAAAGATGAAGGACAGGCCGCCTTCTTGCGCGAGCGCCACAGCCAGACGCGGACCAGAGACCGACTGCATGATGGCAGAGACCATGGGGATGTTGAGTGTGATGGAAGACGCCTCGCCGCGCTTGAAGCGCACGAGCGGCGTCTCGAGCGTCACGTTGGCAGGGATGCATTCTGCGCTGGAATAACCCGGCACGAGCAGATACTCAGAGAAGGTCCTGGATTCGTCCTGGAAAAAGATTGCCATGCGACTGCCCCTTTCGCCCGTGCGCCAGCGCCGCTCGCCGACCACAAAACAACGTTGGAAGGATTGTATCAGGACGCGTGAGGCTTCGCGCTGTCAGGCCGAAGGTGGCACATTTCTCTTTAAGACAAGTCTGCCGCCCCCAACCTGTCCTTGAGGGCGGCAGACTTGCCTGAGAGATGTGTGCCAAAGGGCTAGGCGCTCGCGTCCTCGGGCTGCGTGCCGACCACGTCGTCGAGCGTGGTGGCCACCGTGTGCTTGGTCGGCACCCACTCGACCTTCTGGAAGAGCGCCTGCACCGTGATGGGGATGTAGGTGTACATGAAGATCGGGAAGGTGAAGAGGTTCTTGATGATGGCCGAACGCTTCGCGTGGATGTGCGAGTACTCCGAGATGGTGGTGGTGAGCGCCACGATGAAGAAGGTCGCGTACATCATGGCGAACACCATGAACAGCGAGCCCACGCAGGCACGCAGCTCGTTCGGCGTCGCCAGATAGCCGTGGCTCAGCCAGCCGAGCACCAGGTAGACGGCATTGATGAGCACGCTCGCCAGCGTGATGAACATGCCCGGCGCGATGGTCATGAACATGTCATAGGACGAGAAGCGCCCCTTGCCCATGCCGTTGAACAGGTCGCCCACGTAGCTGAAGAAGATCTGGTAGAAGCCCTTGGTCCAGCGCAGGCGCTGCACCCAGCTCTCGCGCATCGTGATGGGCTGCTCATCGAAGAACTCCGCCGGGGCGAAGCCGATGCGGATGCCGTTGGTCGCACAGAAGGTGGAGAACTGGATGTCCTCGGTGAGGGTGTGGAAGTCCCAGCCGTGCATGGCCTCCACGAGGCGGCCGTCCACGCCCCAGCCCGAGCCCGAGATGGCGCAGCTCGTGCCCATGAGCGTGCGCGGGCTGTTGAGGTAGCGCGCCTCGCGCAGGAACCAGATGGCGTTGGCGGCGCTCACCCACGACGAGTCGAAGTTCTTCGAGTTGCGGTAGCTCGTGAGGGCCAAGAAGCCCTGCTCGAAGGCGTCGTTCATGATGCTCACGTAGTCGGGCGAGAGCAGGTTGTCGGCGTCGAAGATGATGAAGTCGTCGTAGTATCCCGGCAGCTCGGTGGCGATGCGGTCGAATGCGTAGTCGAGCACCCAGCTCTTGCCCTTGCGCGCGAGGTCGTTGCGCTCCCACACGATGGCGCCCGCGCGCTCTGCCTCGCCGGCCGTGTCGTCGGTGCAGGCGTCGGCCACCACGTAGATGTCGATGAGCTCGGCCGGGTAGTTCTGTGCCTTGATGGAGCGCACGAGGTTGCCGATGACCGCCTCCTCGTTGTGCGCAGCGATCACGAACGCGAAGCGCCGCTTGCGCTCCGCGACCGGGTAGCTCACGAGGCCCTTGTGGAAGAGCGCCTTGAAGAAGTACACGGTCTGGTAGAAGAAGGCGAAGAAGTACAGCAGGCCCACGATGGTGTTGAAGATCACGATGGGTGTGAGGCCCAGGCTGTTGAAGGTCAAAAACGAGAAGTTGAACTGCATGAATCTGCCTTAACTGTCGCGTCTGTCGCGCACGCCCGAGCTGTCGCGCTCGCCCAAGAGCGCGGGCAGGATCTGCTCGCCTGCGGACGTGCGGCCCGTCGAACGAGCCGCTATGGATTCTAAGGCTTGCGCAAGGTCGTCGGGCAGCGTATCGGCAACCTCCACGGTCTCTCCCGTGCTCGGATGCTCGAAGGCCACGTGCCAGCTGTGCAGGAACTGGCGCGTGAGACCCAGGTTGAGCTGCGCGTCGCCGTGCCCGTAGAGCGGGTCTCCCACGCACGCGTGGCGTATGTGCGCCATGTGCACGCGAATCTGGTGGGTGCGCCCGGTGTAGAGGTGGCATTCGAGCAGCGAATAGCCCTCGCCCTTGCGCCCCGGCTCGAAGCGCTCGAGGGTGCGGAAGGTCGTGATGGCCTGGCGCGCCAGGGGGTCGTCGGTCACCGCCATCTTCAGCCGATCGCGCACGGACCGCGCGATGCCGGACTCGATGCGGCCTTCGTCCGGAGCCACCATGCCGTGCACGAGCGTGATGTAGCGGCGGTCCAGCGTGCGCAGGCGGATCAGGTCCTGCAGCGCCTGCTGGGTCTCGTCGTCGAGCGCGGCAAGCATGAGGCCGCTCGTGTCCATGTCCAGGCGATGCACGATGCCCGGGCGGTCCTCCCCCTGCAGGTGGCCCAAATGGTCGTAGCCGTAGCGCGCGACGAGCGCGTTGGCCAGCGTGTCGTCCACGTGGCCCTGCGCCGGATGGCACACCAGGCCAGGCTGTTTGGAGAGCACGACGAGATGCTCGTCCTCCCAGCGCACGTCGAGCGGGATCGCAGGGTTGGGGCGCAAAGGGCCCGCCTCCTCGCGCACCGGCACGAGCAGGGCAACCCTGTCGCCGAGGTAGAGGCGTTCGCTCTTGGCCGTGGCGGAGGTGCCGTTGATCGTGGCCTTGCCGGCCTCGATGAGCTTGGCGCAGGCAGAGCGCGCCGGCGCGCCTTCCAGCGTCGCGAGGAAGGCATCCAGGCGCATGCCCGCACCGCTCTCGTCCACCATGCCGCTCAGCATACGTTCGGCCACAGCTCCTCCTCGTCCTCGGGCGCTAGCGCGCCTGGCCGTCGCGGCGCGAGCTGAGCAGTATCACGGCCAAGCTCACGGCCACGCCACAGGTGACCGCGATGTCAGCCACGTTGAACACCGGGAAGTCGACGAAGGTCGTCGCGAGGAAGTCCGTGACTTGGCCCGACACCACGCGGTCGATCATATTGCCGATCCCGCCGCCCGCCACGGCCGAGAGCCCAAAGATGGCCGCGAGCGGCAGCTCCTCGTCGAACCAGAACCACAGCCCGATCCCGACGCAGATGAGCACCGCGAGCACGGTGAAGAGCAGCGTGGCGCCACCACCCGCGCCGATACTGAAGGCGGCTCCGGTGTTGAAGACCAAGCGCACGTCCAGCACGCCGGGGATGAGGTGGAAGGGCAGCTGCCCCGCCTCTGCGGCGCTCAGGACGAGGTTTTTGGTCCACTGGTCGGCCACCACGACGGCGCCGCCCACCCCAAAGAGGGTGAGCAGGCGCCGTGCGCGGATGGCAGATGACACGGCCACGACCGACTACGCCTTGGCCACGGCGTCGCTGCAGCGCGGGCACAGCCCGTCTTCGCCGAGCTCACGCCAGTTCCAGCAGCGCGGGCACTTGTGGCCCTGAGCGGCCTCGGCGGCCACGCTGAGCTCCTCGCCCAGGGACAGGTGCACGTGGGCGCACACGAGAGCTTCGGCCAGAGCCTCCTCACCCACCGTCGCGAGGGTGTCGAGCAGCTCCTGCGGAGCGCAGACCGCGGCACAGGTCGCCTGCGTGGTCTTCTCCTCGAACGCATCGGAGGTGGAGGCCTCCTCGTAGGCCTTGGTGAAGGCGTCGCGCACCTCCATCAGCGCCTCGTAGGCGGGCAGCAGCGCAGCGCGCTCGGCCTCGCCCATCGGCGCCTGGTACCAATCGAGCAGCGCGGCGTACTCCTGGCCGTCCTTGAGGGCGGCAGGCAGGTAAGCCATGGCCTCGTCGCAGGTGTAGACGAGGATGGGCTGCAGGTCGTGGACCAGCATGGACAGGATCTGGGCCCAAGCGGTCTGGGCGCTGCGACGCTCACGGCCGTCGCGCGCGCCGCAGTACATGCGGTCCTTGGTCGCGTTCAGGTAGCCGTTGGACAGCTCGGTGACCAGGTCGTAGAGGGTGCGGTACACGACGTTGAAGCGGTATTCGCCGTAGGCGCGCTCCACCGTGGCGTGGGCGTCGCTCACGCGGGCGAGCACGAGGCGGTCATAGGCCTCCATCTCGTCGAGCGACACCGCCATGGTCGCCGGGTCGAACTGGCCCTCCAGCTCGCCAAGCAGGAAGCGGATCGTGTTGCGGAAGCGACGGTAAGCGTCGCCCACGCGGTCCAGGATCTGCCCGTCGCAGGGCACGTCCACGCTCGTGTCGACCGAGGCCACCCACAGGCGCAGGACGTCGGCGCCACGCTTGTCGCACTCGGCGTTGGGGTCGATCACGTTGCCGAGCGACTTGGACATCTTGCGGCCCTTGCCGTCGAGGGTGAAGCCCTGGCTCACGACGGACTTGTAAGGGGCCTTGTCGTAGGCGCCCACGCTCGTCATGAGCGACGACATGAACCAGCCGCGGTGCTGGTCGGAGCCCTCCAGGTACATGTCGGCCGGGAAGCTGAGGTAGTCGCGGTGGCGGCAGACGGCGGTATGGGAGACGCCGGAGTCCCACCACACGTCGCGGATGTCGGGGTTGGCCTTGAGATGGTGGCCGCCGCACGAGGGGCAGACGCAGGCGTCGCCCAGGTAGTCGGCGGGGTC
>CACXFF010000313.1 GCA_902766805.1 uncultured Coriobacteriaceae bacterium
CGCCCGATCCTGCCGACGCGTCACGCCCGCTCGACGAAGTACTTCCCCATCCACGCACGCAGCGCAGGGTCGCACACGTACACATGGGTGCTCTCGATGCCCCGGGTGAGCAGCACGTAGTAGATGTTGCGCACATAGCGCGCGAGCTCCGCGTCGTCCGTCGCGTTCTTGCCGTTGGCGTCGAAGTAGCCAGAGCGTTCTGCCACCAAGCCGCCCGTCACAGGGTCGAGCCTCAGGTCGCCGCCCACGATCACGTAAGCGTGCGTGAGGTCATAGCCCTGTATGGCGTGGATGCACCCGACCTCCCGCGCGACGTCCGGATCGCTGATGCCCAAGCCCACCCAGTTCTCCTGCCGCACGTTCCAACGCAGACGCGCGCCCTCTATCTCGATGTCGGTGACACTGCGGTCGGCCTTGCCCTTGCTCACCCACTTCCAGGCATAGCCCGCCAGCATGCGCGTGAGGTCGTCCTGCTCCAGGTCACACTCGAAGGTCTCCGAGAAACTCGCGAACGACTCATGCAGCACGAACCCGTAGCCCTCGAACGCACGCGGCTCGGGGTCTCCCCCGCTCAACACCGCGCGCACGTACTCCAGGTACTCCTTGCCGCCCTTCACGCGCATCTGCGAGTCGAGTCGAATGGGCCGCGCCAACGCGTCGCCCAGACGCTCGGCGAACAGCTCGGGCTCCACGTCCGTCGGCTTGATGCTCTGCAGCGGGTCGTAGAAGAAGATCGGCAGCCTCACCTGGTCCAAGATCCAGTCCAGCTCCGTCGCGTCCCTTGGCAGCCCGAGCACGCGGTTCACGTCGTCATAGGCCTTGTAGCCCACGAGGTTCTGGCGCCTTTTCAGGCGGTGGGCCTCATCCACGAGCACGATGTCGTAGCAGCCCCTCTCCCCCTGTCGGTACCCGTAGCGCGCCTTGTCCAAGTCGATCGCGCTGATGATGTCGTCCGGCTCGATGTTGCTCACGCCTTTCAGCGAGCGTCGCAGGGTCTCGCGCAGCGACGTCATGGGCTCGAGCAGCTTGATGTTGAGCCCACGGAAGCGCTCGTTGTCCTTGAGCGCCTTGAGAAGGAACACGGCCAAGACCGTCTTGCCCGTCCCCGGCATGCCCTCCACGACCAGCGGCTCGTTGCCCACGAAGCGCAGCTCCCCCGCTGCGTCCACCATGAACGAGCCGTCAATCTCGTCCATGATGCTCATGAGCGCGACCTGTTGGTCGGGCGTGAGCGACTTGTACGGGCTGTACTTGAAGACCTCGGACTCCTCGAGCTCCTTGATGGAGCCAAAGGCGAGCTCCATGTGCCGAAGCTCCTCCCAGAGCTCCTCGAACATGAGCCCGTACTCCTCTTTGGAGAAGTAGTTCGAGGCGGTCATCCCGTCGTTCTTGTTGGTGAGGGCGAATCGCCCGTCCGCGTTCATGAGCTCGATGAGGCGATGCTCGTAGTCCGTGATGACCGAGGCGTTGAACTCATCGCAGGAAATGACGCTCGCCGTGGTGAAGGCCTGCTTCTCGGGGTTGGCCCCGTGCTGGCTCATCCTCGTCGCCACGCTCGTGGTCTGGCCGACATAGGCCTCGGTCTGGTTGTTGAGGATATACACCACAGGCCAGTTCTGGGCCCTTCCGGCCGACAGGCCCAAAGAGCCCGGGTCAATCCCCTTGTCGAACGCCGTCCGGTAGACGCCAATGCGCGAGCCCTGGGGGCGTTTGGGAGCGGTGGATGTCTGGACAAGCTTCATGGGCGCAGGATGCCTCCATGCGATGGCCAATTACGTGACTAGGATAGCGCAGGGCAGCGTCCCCGGCCTCGGCTGACGGCACGAGCCCCAGATCGGGGATGACCGCCCTCACAGCTCCGTATACTTGGCGGCGCTGCCCCGTGCCTTGCCCACGGGATACTTGCGCGCGTTGGCCTCCAGCTTGCGTGCCATGGCCTCCACGGCATCGATCCCCGCAACGTCGGCAAAGAGCGCGCAGTAGATCATGACGTCGGCCAGCTCCTCCGCCATGCGCTCGCGCTTGTCGGGCACGTCCAAGTCGGCACCGGACCACTGGAAGCACTCGAGCAGCTCGGAGGCTTCCAGGCTGATGGAGAGGGCAAGGTCTTTGGGGTTGTGGAACTGTGCCCAGTCGCGCTCGTCACGGAAGGCACGGGCTTGGGCGGCAACGTCGTCGTAGGTCATCAGTCACTCCCAACAATCAAACGGAAGGCGCGGCGGCATCGGGGACACACACGCAAGGGCAGCAGCTACGAGCCCTGGCCCACGACCCGCTCGTACTCCGCGGCCTCCATCGGCCGGTAGAAATAGAAGCCCTGCATCTGGTGGCAGCCCTGTTCCTCGAGGAAGCGCGCCTGCGCCTCGCTCTCCACGCCCTCGGCGATCAGCTGCATCCCCAACGCGTCCACCATGTGGATCACGTGGCTCACGATGATGCGCCCGCGCTCGGGGTCGCCCGCCTCGCTCAAGAACCTGAGGTCGAGCTTGATGCGGTCCACCTGCACCTCCTTGAGCATGTTGAGCGAGGAGTGGCCGCTGCCGAAGTCATCCATCTCCACGCGGAAGCCCAACGCCCTGAGCTCCGCCGCCATGCGGATGAGCAGCTCGGGGTCCTCGACGAACGCCGTCTCTGTGATCTCGACGTGCAGCTGCTCGGGGTCCAGGCCAAAGCTCTCGACCAGACTGCGGAAATGCGCGGGGATGTCGGTGCCCTCGCGTATGTCGTTGCGGGACAGGTTCACGGAGACCGTCCGGCGCTGGCCCTGTTGGTTCCAACGCCGCAGGTCTGCGCACACCCGCTCCCACACATAGCAATCGAGCTCGTATATCAGGCCATGCTCCTCCAACGCGGGGATGAACTCCGCAGGGCTGAGCCACCCGCGCTGCACATGCTTCCAACGGCAGAGTGCCTCCGCGCTGACGATCTCGCCCGTGCGATAGTCCACCTGGGGCTGGTACCACACCTCGACCTCGCCATCGCGCAGGGCGAACGGAAGACGGGCGATGATCTCCGCCGTGCGCTTGCCCCTGTTCCACTGATCGGGGTTGTACAGCTCGTAGCCATCGTCACGCGTGTCCCTCACGCGCCTCTCGGCCGTACGCGCGTAGTCCAGCATGCGGTCGACGTTGACCTGCACGTAGTCCTCGGGGGTCAGCACGTAGATGCCCCCGCAGATGTGCACGCGGTACTCCTTCCCGCGGTCGACGAAGTAGTTGCGCACCGACTCTATCACCTGAGAGTCGTCCCAGCGCATCTGGTCCTCGCCCTGCTCGTGGCGCAGCACTGCGAAATGGTCGCCATCGAGCCGCCCCACGGCCTCCATGTCCGATAGGGTCTCCTGTGTCTTGGACACCCAGAACTGCAACAGGTCATCGCCAGCTTGTCTGCCCAAGCTGTCGTTGACGTACTTGAACTCCTTGATGTTGATGTAGCACAGAAGGTACGGGACGTCTGGATGCGCCCCCAGCAGCTC